>CAWUTM010000041.1:0-8317 GCA_963925755.1 uncultured Sulfurimonas sp.
TGTTATAACTACAGCGACAAAACTAAAACAAGCGCTTAAGAGATTTAATGACCAAGAGACAGACATACTTGTTGGAACTCAAATGCTCTCAAAGGGACATGATTAT
This sequence comes from uncultured Sulfurimonas sp., assembly GCA_963925755.1. Lineage (GTDB taxonomy): Bacteria > Campylobacterota > Campylobacteria > Campylobacterales > Sulfurimonadaceae > Sulfurimonas. Next base: position 107 of record CAWUTM010000041.1, read on the forward strand.
CATGGCGTAACTTTAGCGGTAGTTATGGGAATGGATAACCTGCTCAACATGAGTGATTATAGAGCCAAAGAAAAAGCGCTCTCTGCACTCATCCAGGTTTCAGGAAGAAGTGGTCGTGCCAAAGACGCAAAAGTTATTGTGCAGAGTTTTAATGAAGAGTTTTTTAGTAAGTATATGGGCAGGTATGAAGACTTTTTAGAAATTGAAAAGATATATAGAGAGGGTCTTTACCCTCCATACCGTAAACTTTGTCGGCTACTTTTTTCACATAAAAACGGCATAAAAGCACAAGAAGAGATGAGAAAAATGCAGGATAATTTACAAAGATTCTCAAATGTTGAGATAGTAGGTTTTGGAAAATGCGCAATCGAGCGAGTGGCAGACAAATATCGCTTTGAGATACTACTTAGAAGTGAAAAAAGTACAGACCTTATAAAAGCCATACTCGCCTCTAAAGTTCCTTTAGTAGAAGTAGATATGGATCCTATTGAGTTTGGTTAAAACTAAAAGTATTTATATAAATAGTTTTAGTTAGATTTTTATATTGTCAAAAAACCAGTAAAACGCCATCATCATTCCCGGTGTTTTTTGGTAAGAGGCGTCAAACATAAATTTTTTCGCATCTTCGCGCTTTATGTAGATGACCTCTATATCTTCTTCGAACAAGCCACCGCCATCCGTTACTTTCATATCTTCACAAAGTTCCGCATAGTAGAGTTCTTGGTGTGCACCTGATATACCAACATTTGTGTAAAATGAAGTAATGAATTGAAGTTTCTCAAGCGGAACATCGTAGCCACACTCCTCGAAGACTTCCTCTTTGGCTATTTGTATCTTTGATACGTTTTTATCTATTATACCCGCACACAGTTCATGCATATAACCATCACTTGGATGTACGTTTAAGACAGCTGGTCGGAGTTGTTTTACTATGACAAAAGAGTCTTTTTCTTTATGCCATAGAAGTATGGAAACACTATCATGACTTATAACCGCTTCCCATTTTTTTTGCTTTCCCTTATGAGTGTAATCAAGTAACATGGGTTTGACAAAGTTTGGGTTTTGGAGTTTAGATATTTTTATTATCTTATCCATTACTGTCACACTCTAGTGAATGGATATAACATTGATCACGAAACTTTACTCGTTTGTTGTATGAGGTATTATTACTAAGATGAAGGTTTATACTCTCATCATAATTTTTCTTGAGTCTTAAAAAGGCTTTCTTTTCTTTGCCTTTGAGTTTTTTTGTTGTCACCTGCACAACTCTCAATGGATTTACAGCGCGACCGTGTTTACGAAGCTCAAAGTGCAGATGTGGACCAGTTGAACGGCCTGTTGTGCCTACGTAACCTATAGTCTGCCCTTTTTTAACATATCTACCTCGTCGTATACCGCGTTTAAAAGATTTTAAATGAGCGTATCTAGTTTCGTATCCATCGGCATGACGGATTTTTACAAGGTTTCCATAGCTCCCCATACGAGCGGAATAGACAATACGACCACGACCTGCAGCAACTATAGGCGTTCCACGACGTGCCGCATAGTCAACACCTAGGTGCGCCTTCCATTTATGCAAAACTGGATGGTATCTGCGTTTAGTAAAGTATGAAGAAATTCGAGCGGCCCTTACTGGTCTAGCAAGCAAGAAACCCTCTACTTCATGAGCTTTTTCATCATAATATCTTTCATCATCATTGAGGTAGATATAGTGGTATTTTTTTCTCATCTCTATCATAGCCACTTTAAGAGTTGGCATAGAAAAAACCTCTCCAAGTCTATACTTCTGTTCATAAATCATTACGAGTTTGTCATCTTTACGAATATCATTTTTAAAATTTAGAGAATTTCTGAAGTTGGCGGTAAAAATTTGCGCAAGTTTTATACTTCCTGTCTCTTTCATGATGGTATAGTTTGGCGAACTAACTATTTTAGTGGAAAACGCTTCTGTTTTACTAGTGCTAATGATGGGAATAGCTTCAAACTTATACTCGCCATCGTGTTTATAAAGGTGAAGTTGAAGTTCATCGTTTAGAGGAAGTAAAACTTGTTCTATGTTCTCAAGTTCATCTCTTAAAATTTGGTAGTGAATTCCTGCGCGCATCTCTTCTGTGAGCCTTTGGTCGTCTCTATCAAGATTGTAGTAAAGATCATGTGTTGGAAGGGAATTTTTTTCTAAAAAAATTAGAAATGTTTCACCATTCTCCCAGCGAAGTCTTTGAACGTTAGAAGCAAAAATAGTTGTGCTGAGAAGAAAAAATAAAAAAAATCGTATCAAAAATATAGGCCTAGTTTTATAGTTTAAGTTTAAAAATTCTAAAACATTAACAAGTTTTTGCTTAGTCTGAGGTTTGTTTGATATAATCGCTTATATAAAGTATGAATTGTGTAGCATACTGAACAATTTTACCATAAAGAAGAGCGATGAAATATATAATTTTACTCACCATATTAGGATTAGAACTTTTTGCAGTCATGACAAAATCTTCCGTACTGTCTGTAGATTTAGAAACAAACAAAATTACAACAGAGATGGATAAGGTTGATGTTGGCGTAAGTGGATTTGTAGTGAAAACTATTGATGATGAGCACACGGTTATCTTGAAAAAAGCAGAAGTTATTGCATATAATAAAGAGAGCGGAACCGCAACTTTAATCATGAGTGATTTTACTGTTTTACAAAATAGTGCGCTTCCTGCGGGGACATGGAAAGTAAGCGTAGGAGATAGTGTTGAACTTGCGTTTGCTTATGACAGGGCACTTCTAATAGCTCCGAGTGAAGAGATATACCACAGAATTACCAAAAGCGTAAAAGTGCAATGGGTTCATTCTGATATATTTGCCACACAACTTTCAGGAAATGGACACCCAACGCCTTTAAAAGAAGATTTTGAAGAATTTGGTGACACTCTTGGCGTTGGCTTGCTTTTTATCTATTTAGATAAAAAACTTTTTACGGTGGATATCAACAGTTTTAAAATTTTAAATGTAAGTGAGGCGGCTCTGGAGCAAAAGAGCGTCAAGCTTCCTTTTTACTCTCGTCTTGAGAAAATAAGCGCAAACTGGTTTGGCGCGGGAAGTAGCGAGTTAGAGACTTACGAACCATACTATTATGAATTACTTAAAAAATCAAACCCACAAAATGGAGACCTCAAATGATAGACGCAAAACATTCAAAACATTTTACATCGATTGTTGGTAGTGACAATATCTATAGCGACAAGGCACACCTAATAGCTTACTCATACGACGCGACTCGTGAGCATTTTGAGCCTGACGCTGTTATATTTCCTCGTAATGAAGAAGATGTAAGTAAAATACTAAAATACTGTAATGAACATAAAATAGTTATAGTGCCTCGTGGAGCTGGCTCTGGGTTTACTGGTGGCGCGCTTCCAAGCGCTGGCGGTATAGTTTTAGGCTTTGAGAAGCATATGGCAAAGATTCTAGAGATAGATATGAAAAACATGGTGGCAATTGTGCAACCAGGCGTTATAAACATGGACCTTCAACGAGCCGTAGAAGAAGTAGGTCTTTTTTATCCGCCAGATCCAGCAAGCCAAGAGTACTCAACTATAGGCGGAAATGTGAGTGAAAACGCGGGTGGTATGCGCGCGGCAAAGTACGGAATAACTAAAGACTACGTCATGGCTACTCGCGCTGTTTTACCAAATGGTGACATCATTAAGGCGGGTAAGAGAACAATTAAAGACGTCGCGGGATATAATATTTCTGGTATTTTAATCGCGAGTGAGGGAACTTTAGCGGTTCTTACGGAAATTACGCTCAAACTTATTCCAAAACCTAAAATGACAAAAACAGCGATGGGAATTTTCCCTACTGTTAAAGTGGCAATGGAAGCGGTTTATAAAACAATGGCAAGTGGAATTACTCCTGTTGCAATGGAGTTTTTAGATAACTTGACGATTCGCGCCGTTGAGCAGATACATCACAAAGGTCTTCCGGTTGACGCAGGTGCATTACTTGTGACTGATGTTGATGGTAACTTGGAAGATGACCTAAACTATCAATTATCAGAAATTGAGAGAGTTTTTAAAGAGAATGGTTGTACTGAATTCAAGATAGCAAAAGATGATAAAGAAGCCGCAGATATTTGGTTTGCAAGACGTAACGCTTCACAAGCTATAACTGTATATGGAAGTAAAAAACTCAATGAAGACGTAACTGTCCCTCGCGCGGCTCTTCCTGAACTTCTTGAAAAATTTAATGCTATTGCAGAAAAGTATAAGATTAACATTCCATGTTTTGGTCATACTGGTGATGGAAACGTACATACAAACGTGATGGTAGATGGTAAAGACCCCGAGCAAGTTAAAATCGCTTATTTAGCAATAGAAGAAGTTTTTCAAGCGACTATTGACTTGGGTGGAACACTCTCTGGTGAACACGGAATTGGTCTTGCGAAAGCTCCTTACATGCGTATGGCGTTTAGTGAAGAAGAGATGAACCTTTTTAAGTCTATTAAGATGGCGTTTGATCCAAATAATATTTTGAATCCTGCAAAAATGGGACTTAATTAAATAAAAGATGAGAAGCGTATATGCGAAAATTTTCAAACAGGTTAAAGTTTTTACACAGAGCTTTATAGACAAAGATTTAACTCTCTTTGCCGCTAGCCTGAGTTTTTACACAATCTTTACAATCATTCCGCTACTTTTGATTACGCTTACTCTTTTAACGTCTCTTCCTAGTTTTGGGGAGCATTATGCTAGTATTAAAACATTTATATTCTCTAACTTAATGCCTGGAAATTCAGAAGCTATTATGGGACATATTGATGGTTTTTTAGAAAACTCCGCAAAGATGGGAATTGTTGGTTTAGTGATGATTTTAGTTGCTTCGATGCTCTTTTTTAAAAACTTTGAGTATATAGCAAATAAAATATTTCACGCAAAGCCAAGAACGCTTTGGGAGAGCATAACAACTTACTGGACAATACTCACTCTAACACCACTTGGTCTTGGAGTCTCTTTTTACATTACAGGTTATATAGCCACTCTAATGGCGTCAAATACACTGACTTCAGGGTTTAATATACTCCCTTTGTTCCCTTATCTAATTATATGGGCACTTTTCTTTCTCATTTTCCAAATAGCCGCAAACGTAAAAATAAATCCTCGTGCTTCGGCAATAAGTTCGCTGATAGTTTCAGTTGTCTTTAGCATCTCTAAAAATGCTTTCATATACTATGTCTTTTTAAATAAAACATACTCTACAATGTATGGCTCATTCGCAATTATTGTGTTCTTGTTTTTATGGATATACGTCTCATGGATAATCTTTATCTACGGACTAAAATTATGTTATATAATCAATAGAGTATATAAATATAGAGATATTGTAAAGAATCAAGATATATAAAAACTCTTTTTTATAAATAGCCAGCATAGAGAGAATTATTTCAAGTATAAGCCATGTCTGTGAGAGTGTAACTTTTAGAGAATTTGTCTCAAGGTTTAATAAAAAGTCGAGTAAAAAATCAAGAGAATCTCCAGCATCAACCAGATGTAAAAACATCGAGAGCGGATAAAAGAGAGTAAATAGTGATGTCCATATAATTGAGAGTGGATGATAGAGGCTGAAGTTTGAAAAGATACTAAGCGAGAAGGGCAGCATAGCTAAATAGACCCATATTGGTAGAAAGAGAAACTGCATGAGTTTACTAAGATGTTTAAAATGAATCATAAATAAAAATATATAAAATACGCCACTGACACTCAGCCAAAAACCAATACTAAACGTGAGTCTTGGAAGTAGGGCCAAGAGAAAAAGTATACTGACCGAGAGAGTTTGCATCGAAACTATTTTAACACCCCTTGAGTAAAGAAAAAATCCAATAACTAACATGCAAAATGCACGAATGAGTGATGGTGGGTAGTCTAAAAAATGAAGATAAGAAAAGAGAGTTAGACTTATAAACATAAATGAGTCGCGTTTATAACTTCTATATGGAAAATACCTATTTTGTAAGAACTTGTATGGGAAGCGAATAAGAAGGTAAAGTAAAGAACTCAAAACTCCTAAATGAAAACCACTTATAGCTATAAGATGTGATATTCCAAGGTTAGAAAACAGAGTCTGCATAGTATAATCCATAGAGGTGGCGGTAAAGAGCGCTTGATAAATAGAAGCGTTTTTTGGATTTTGATGTTGTTGGCTTATAAAACCGTTGAGTTTATCTTTTAGACTTGGATTTTTTTGTATGTGAAGTATTTTACTAAAACCATAGAAGCCACTAAGGTACTCATAAAAGCTTATATCACCCGCAAAAAGTTCGAGTTGTAGTTTTTTTCCTTTTATGTCTGGAGTTTTTTTTGACGCTGTTGTATAGAATGAAAAGCCATCTTCACTTTTGAGTTTTAAAACCTGATAGCTTCTTGTTCTTCCTCTCTTGGTAAGTTTTGTTTTTGTGTATTGTTTAATTACCGTCGCGTTTACAAGAGCGGAGTCAAACTTTATGAACTTGTTGTAATTGTAGTATTCAAATGAGAGGGTAATAAAAGAGAGTAATGCTAGTAGAGAGCTAAAAAGAAGTAAGTCTTTTCTTGTGTTAAAAAGAGAGACTTTTTCAAGCATATTTATATCTCTTTAGAGGGCTGGCATATCTATATTTGGTATATCAATAGTTGCTGAACTTGTGTCTATGTTTTCATAAACAGTCTCTACCGCATGCGCAAAGGTAGGCGCGTCGACGAAGCGAGTGAGTTTCTTCTGGAACACCAATTTAACGTGACCAGTTGGACCATTACGTTGTTTTCCTATGATGATTTCCGCATCTTCTTCTTCTTTTTCTACATATTCACTCACAAATTCTTTACCTTCGGATTTGGCAGCTTTTTCACGTTCTTTTTCCTCTTTATAGAGGTAAACATCATCACGATATACAAAAAGGATAATGTCGGCATCTTGCTCAATAGAACCTGATTCACGAATATCACTTAGCATAGGACGTTTATCATTACGAGCTTCTAGACCACGGTTTAACTGAGAAAGAGCGACGATTGGCATTTCTAGTTCACGAGCGAGCATTTTGAGTCCACGAGAGATTTCTGAAACTTGAAGGTGTCTGTCTTGTGTCCCTACACCCTGCATAATTTGGAGATAATCTATTACAGCTATCTCTATCTCTGGGTGTTGATTTTTTAGTTTTCTAAGTTTTGAGCGGAGTTGATTTATATTTATGCTTCCCTGATCGTCTACAAAAAGTTTTGCGCTATTCATTCTGTCAATGGCACCATTAAGTGAAGACCACTGCCCATCGTTCATATCTCCAAGACGAAGTTGCGTAAGAGGTATGGAAGTTTGAATAGAGAGTAAACGCAGCATTAACTGTTCAGCTGGCATTTCTAGAGAAAAGAAAGCAACGCCTTTGCCGTCGAGTATGAGTGAATTTACGGTGTTGAGTACGAATGATGTTTTACCCATGGCGGGACGAGCGGCAATAATAACCAAGTCCCCTTTACCAAAACCTGTTGTCATGCGGTTAAGCTCACCAAATCCAGTATCTACACCAACAAGGACAGAATTTCCTCTTGCCTTCATTTCTTCTATGTATTTCATAGTGTCATGGGTCATTTTTGGAGAGTCTTTAAAGTCACTTGTTTGATTGTCTTGAGTTATTTCATAGAGTTTCTTTTCTACTATATCTATAACCTCAGCAGAAGGGAGCTCTTCTTCAACTGTCACACGTTTGATTTCTGTTGTTAGCGTAAGTAGGTGGCGTTTAAGAGATTTGTCTTTTATCTCATCAACATAAGCTTTTGTATTTGATATTGGGTTTGCAGATAAAATTTCTAAGAGTACCTGCTCGTCGAACTTTTTTATTTTGAGAAGTTCTTTTTTTATGAACTCTTCGTCTATTGGCTGTTGCTTTTGTAAAAGCAGTGTCATAGCCGAATAAATATGTTGATGAGCAGGAAGGTAAAAGTCATCTTGATTAAGAGCGACGCTTAGTTCATCAAACTGCTCCGGTTCAAAAATTATAGAGCTTAAAATGGAGCGCTCAAAGGCGAGGTTGTAAAGGTTATCTTGCAAATTTTCCCTTTTTTAATTTGTCAATTTTAGTATTATACTCTAATTTTTGCCATAGTTTCAACTTCGAGTATAAATCTATCTACGAGTTCTTTTTCATCTAAATTTGCGACAACTTCACCTTTGACCATGACGAGACCTTTTCCCTTCCCGTAGGCA
>CAWUTM010000042.1:0-4575 GCA_963925755.1 uncultured Sulfurimonas sp.
TGGTGGAGACGTGCGGGATCGAACCGCAGTCCTAAAACTAGTTTTCTACGACGTCTACATGCTTAGAGAAGTTGTTAAAGTTTAATCTTGCTTCACACAACATGCAAAGCTACACAAGACGAGCCTCAAGGTTCATATAAAGCTGAGACAGACTTTATATATATCTACATAGGGGTTATACTTCGAATCCGACTTATCTAGAGTCCATCGGTGAAGCAGCCCGTCCTCTAAGAGGGGGTAAAACTTATGCTACTGCGTAAGCTGGGCGGTAATTTGTATTGTTTGCGTTTAAGCAATTGTGAGCCGTGTAACGGAGGTGCTCAGTCCGACATGCAATCATAGACTACCAGCTCCAGTCGAAGCCAAGTCGTCCCCAACTAATAATGCCCAATACAAAAACATTACGCTATTCTAGCGAATATATGTTGTGAAGAAAGTAAATTATATAAAATATTATATTTATAGCGACAAATTTTGATGGTGAAGGGGAATTTAAAAAAGTATTTTGATTGTTTTGGTGGTGGCCAATCTCGGAATCGAACCAAGGACACACTGATTTTCAGTCAGTTGCTCTACCGACTGAGCTAATTGGCCACTATTGTTTTTGTAAGATCTTTAAAAGAGTGGTGGCCAATCTCGGAATCGAACCAAGGACACACTGATTTTCAGTCAGTTGCTCTACCGACTGAGCTAATTGGCCATACTTTTAAAGAGCGAAATTATATCGTGTAGGTACTGAAAGTAAACTTATATGTACAAAGCCTTACCTAAGAGGGATAGCCCACTTCTTATAATAAGCAATAATCCTAATCGATAAAAAGATAAAGAACAGTAAAGTGATTGTTGAAAATGAGATAGTGTAAAACTTATCTAGCATGTATAAAATAGCTCCAATAAGGATAGCTATCGTACCATAGAAGCCCGTTTTTAAGACAAAGGGAACTTCATTTATGATGACATCTCTGGCGATACCACCACCAACGGCTGTAAGAAAGGCCATAGCTATCACCCCTGCCATATTTAACTCACTTTGTATCCCAATGAGCGCGCCAGAAATAGAGAAAGAAATAAGGCCAATAGAATCACTAAGAATAAACAAAGCTTTATTTTCAATTGAATTTCGTCTATGAAATTTAAATACTATAAGTATAATCATTACAGAGGTAACGATGATAGCTGGATAGTCGTGTGAAAATGTAAAAGGAATTTTATTTACTGTGATATCTCTCATGATTCCACCACCAAGAGCCGTTAAAAAAGTAGCTATTAAAACGCCAAGAAGGTCAAGATGGTTTCTCGTACCAACAAAGAAGCCACTCATCGCAAACGCGATGATGCCAATGTACTCCGCTATTTCAAACATATCTTAAGCGCTTCAACTGTTATGCTAAGTTCTAAATTTTTGATTTTTGATTCTAAAGAGTCCACTGTTTCATCGCTTGACAATGAAATGCTTTTTTGTAAAATAATCTCTCCATCATCATAAACATCATTTACCCTATGAATAGTTACGCCACTTACTTCCTCTTTGGCTTTGATAACAGCCTCATGAACAAACCGTCCATACATGCCAGCTCCACCATGTTTTGGGAGAAGTGACGGGTGTGAATTTATTACAACAAAGTTATTAGTTATTAAAGGGGAGAGTTTTTTCATATAACCAGATAAAAATACATACTTGCAGCTGTTCTCTTGTAAGAGTTTATATATTTCTTCATCTGGATTTTCATGAGTTTTGGAGTTTATTATAAAATTATTTATACCGTAGTCTTTAGCCTTTTGCAATGCTGCTGAATGGGTATTGTTGGAAATTAGCAAGGGGATGTTGGCATTTAAGGTTTTGCCTTTGATAGCGTTGTATACCGTATTAAAAGTACTTCCGTTATGTGAGGCTAGAATTGCTATATTATGCATTATCTGATTTTTAAACTTATAAGAGCTACTAGATTTGAAAGTATAGAAATTATCCAAAATCGTACAATTATTTTATTTTCTGCCCATTTTTTCATTTCAAAATGATGATGGATTGGAGCCATAAGAAATACTCTTTTTTTTCTAAGTTTAAAACTACCGACTTGGAGAATAACCGAGAGGGTTTCTATGACGAAGATAGAGCCAATAAGAAGTAGTAGAATTTCGCTCTTAGAAATGATAGCTAGATAACCTAGAAATGCTCCGATAGATAAAGAGCCACTATCACCCATAAAGACTTCAGCCGGATGACAATTGAACCATAAGAATGCAGTTAACGCCCCCATAAGGGCACTAGCAATAATAGCAACTTCTCCTACGTCAAAGTTGGGCATTAGAAGATATGCGCTTATTTTTGCATGCCCGGTGATATAGATAATAATACTAAATGTCGTCAATGCGATAATTGAAGGAACGGTAGCTAATCCATCAAGCCCATCTGTTAAGTTTACCGCGTTTGAAGTAGATATGATGACCAATACCCATAAGACAATTGCAAATAGACCCATCGTAACTAAGGGAGTTTTTACAAATGGAATATATAAGTCACTATTAAACCCTGCGTATAAATAAAGAAACGCAGAGATAATAAGCGCTGAGAATATTTGTAAGGCTAGTTTAGTTCTTGCTTTGAGTCCTGCTAAATTCTCGTTTTTTCTGATTTTTGCATAATCATCTTGAAATCCAATGAGAGAGAAAAGAACAAGAGTTAAAAGTCCTCCTATCGCATAAGCATTTGTAAACTTCACGGTAAGGGCGGAGGCTAATAACGTAGCCCCAATAAATACAATCCCGCCCATAGTTGGAGTAGAAACCTTTTCTTTATGTCTCTCTGGCGCCCATTCATTTATAGGTTGAACGCTTGAAGTTCTTTTTGCCCATTTTATAAAAACAGGGAGTAAAAAGAGTGTGAAAAAGAGGGCTAGAAAAAAAGCAATGCCAGCTCTAATAGATATGTAACCGAGAATATTTATGTTAAATGAAGTGTGTAACCAATATAGCAATATATTTCCTCTAGTAAAAAATTTATAAATTAAAAGTGACATTATAGTATAATCATAAATAAATTTATAATAATAGGAATAAAATTGAATAAAAAAGCAATTTTAGTCATAACGGATGGAATAGGTTACTCAGCAAAAGAAGAGCATAACGCTTTTTACCATGCGGACAAACCAACTTATGATAAGCTCTTTAAAGAAACTCCCCATTCTCTTATAGATACTTTTGGCTTGAGTGTTGGCCTTCCAGAAGGGCAAATGGGAAATTCTGAAGTAGGGCATATGAGTATAGGAAGTGGTCGCGTTTTATATCAAGACCTTGTTAAAATTTCCTTAGCACTTAGTGCAAATACATTAGAAAAAAATGAAGAATTTGAGAAACTTCTTGGTAGTTCAGATAGACTTCACCTTATAGGGCTCATGAGCGATGGTGGGGTACACTCGCATATAGATCATTTTATGGGTATAGTAGAACTTGCTAAAAAAGCGTCAAAGAAAGTTTTTCTTCACCTTATTACAGATGGTAGAGATGTCTCTCCAACTTCCGCACAGAAGTATTTAGAGATAGTGTCAAAACATTTAGATGAAAATGTGAGTATAGCAACAATATCTGGGCGTTTTTATTCAATGGATAGAGATAACCGCTGGGAAAGAGTTGAACGCGGCTACAATGCTATAGTTAAGGCAGAACCATCAACAGATGAAAGTCCAGAAGTCTATATCGGGCACTCTTACTCTTTAGGTGAGACGGATGAGTTTGTTGAACCTACTGCGTTTGATGGATATGATGGTATGAAAGACGGAGATAGCATTCTAACTATAAACTTTAGAAGTGATCGAATGCGCGAGATGGTGACTGCTTTAGGGTCTAAAGATTTTAATGGTTTTTCACGAAAAGAGATTAATATTAACCTTGCTACAATCACCGAATATGATAAGAGTTTTTCTTTTCCTGTACTTTTTAAGAAAGATGCGCCAAAAAATACTCTTGCTGAGGTAATAGCAAATAAAGGTCTTAAGCAATTACATACTGCTGAGACGGAAAAATATGCCCATGTAACTTTTTTCTTAAATGGCGGTATAGATGAACCATATCAAAATGAAACACGAGTTCTTATTCCATCACCGGATGTGAAAACATATGACATGCAGCCTGAGATGAATGCCAAAAAGGTGGGTCAAGCTGTTTTAAATGGCATGGACGCTGAGTACGACTTTATAGTTGTGAACTTTGCCAATGGAGACATGGTAGGTCATACTGGCGATTTTGAAGCGGCGAAAATCGCTGTAAACACAGTGGATACCGAACTCGGTAAAATTATACAAAAAGCAAAAGAGAATGATTATGCACTTATTATCACTTCGGATCACGGTAACTGTGAAGAGATGAGAGACGATAATGGAGAGATACTTACAAATCATACGGTTGGAAAAGTATGGTGTTTTATAGAAGCCCCAGGCGTAAGCGCGGTCAAAACAGGTGGTTTAAATAATATAGCACCAACAGTTCTTGAACTTATGGGTTTAGATATCCCATCTGAGATGGATAAAAGTTTAATATAAAAATAAAAAAGGAAGTATATTTATGAAATTTAGTGGAAAA
>CAWUTM010000043.1:0-8714 GCA_963925755.1 uncultured Sulfurimonas sp.
AAATAAATGACTATTTTTCAACTTCTTATGCTTGGAGCGTCAGCATTCTTCGCATATAAAATATATGAGCATATACAAACACTTCAAGATACAGATGAAGAACAAATAAATGAGCCACAGGGCACAATAGAAGAACCAGAACGAACAGTAGACTCTTTCTCTACATTTGATTCTAGCGACCTTGTAAATAAGGCAGATGAAGAGATGAAAAATGGTAACCTGGAAAAAGCACTAGCAATTTATAGTGAAGCAAATATAAAAGAACCGGGGAGTGATGAAACACTCTTTAAGATGGGTTACGTACTAGCACTCCAAGAGAGAAATGAAGAGGCGTTAGAGTACTTTATAGACTCTTTGGAAATTGACAGAGGAAATCCTTTTACTCATTTAGAAATGGCACTCCTTTACATAAAAGATGAAGATACTATAAACGCGAGACTTCATTTAAACCAAGCTCTTGAAATAGAACCGGACTTAGAGCAAGCTAAAGAAGAACTAGCAAAGTTAAATGTAGAGAAGTAAAATGAAAATAGTTGAAATTTATAAATTTTTAGATTCAATTTCCCCTTTCGACTTACAAGAAAAATGGGACAATTCAGGACTTATGGTTGGAAGTTTTGAAGATGAAGTAACTCAAATTGCTCTAAGCATAGACGTAGATGAACAACTGATAGATTCTTTGGAAGAAAACACACTTTTAGTGACTCATCATCCTATCATTTTTAGTGGTTTAACAGAGCTCGATTTCGCAACATATCCTGCAAATTTAATTCAAAAAATGATTCGTAAAAACATCTCCAATATTGCAATGCATACAAATTTTGACCAAACGCACCTAAATGAATATGTGGCAACAGAGGTACTTGGGTGTAAAATTTTGAAAAAAGATGGATTTATCGCTTACCTAGATATTGATGAAGATTTCGATGTGTTTTCACGACGAGTTTCTAGTGCGTTTGGGCTCAAATACATAAAAGCGGTACAGTGTGCTAAAAGAGTCACAAGTGTCGCTCTGACAACAGGTTCAGGCTGTTCACTTATGAGAACGGTTGAGGCGGATTGTTTTTTAACTGGAGATATAAAATATCATGATGCGATGGAAGCAAAAAGCCTGAATTTATCACTAATTGATATAGGCCATTATGAAAGTGAGTGCTTTTTTGCCCAAATTTTAGAAAAACATTTGAAAATTTTAGGTTTAAAAGTTATAATTGCATCATCAGAAAACCCATTCACATATATACAGCCTTAAAGGACACCAATGAACAAACATCTTCAACAACTAATAGACCTATCTTTTGTAGATAGAGATATTGATGCATTTGAACCTCAAATCGAAGAAGCAAACTCAAACTATGAAGCAGCACTTGCTAAAACAAAAAGTATTGATTCAGATATTGAGAACTTAACAAACGAGATCAAAGAAGAAGAACTCAAAAAAAGTAAAAACGAACTTCACCTTGCTGAACTTTCACAAAAACTAGAAGATAATTCTAAGAAAAGTGCTGAAATCAAGACTGAACGTGAAATGAAATCACTTCAACTAGAAGAAGAGATAGCAAAAGAACAAGTTACATTTGCAAATGAAGAGATCCAAAGACTTGACAAAATCATTGAAGTTAAAAAAGAGCAGATTGAAGTTGCAAATACTTCACTTACTGAGCTAACAGCAAGTTTAACAAATGTTAAATCTGATGTAGACGCAAAGCTAGCGACAATCAACAAAGAAAGACAAGCTGAGTTTATTAAAAAAGAGAAACTACTTGGAACTGTCAATCAAAAAGGTTTAGCTTTTTACCAAAAGATTCGTCGTTGGGCTAAGAACTCAACTGTTGTTCCTGTTGAAGAACAAGCTTGTATGGGTTGTCATATGGTAATTGGTGATAAAGTTTTCTCTGATGTTATTAGAGCGGATGATATTACTACTTGTCCTCACTGTGGCCGAATTCTTTACGTAAAGCCTAACGAAGAGTAGTGAACTTTGAAGCTTTTTTCGCTTCTCTACTATATTTTAAGTGGTGTGCTCTATTTTGTAGCATTGCCATTTCTTATTTATTTATCGTTCAAACAAAAGTACAAAGAGTCAATTCCCTCACGTTTTTTTCTTTTTAAAAATCAAAGTTTTCAAACTCATAACAGTATCTGGTTCCATGTTTGTTCACTTGGTGAAGCAAGAGCCCTTAAACCTCTTTTAGAGATGATTAATGAGAAGGTTGTTATTACGACTATAACTCAGACAGGGCAGACTCTAGCTAAAAGTTATGATGCCGAAGTGAGATATTTGCCTTATGAGATTTTTTTACCATTTTGGATGAAAAAACAAAAGGTTCTAGTTGTTTTAGAAGCAGAGTTCTGGTACTTATTATTTGCTGTCGCAAAAGCTAGAGGAACTAGAATCATTCTTTTAAATGCAAGAATTTCTGATAAAAGCGTTAAAAAGTATTTACAGCTCACTTGGTTTTATAAAAAACTTTTAGATAGAGTTGAAATCGTTTATGCTCAGAGCGAAGTAGACAAAAATAGATTTTTAGCGCTTGGTGCGAAAAATATAGAAGTAGTTGGTAATATAAAGCTTGCAGGAAAAATTAGTAAGACAAAGAGTTATGTAAAACCTGAGGGTGAACTCATAGTTGCCGGAAGTACTCATGAAGGCGAAGAAGCATCTATAATTAAGGCATTTGTAGAGTATAGAAAAAGTGCAGATGCAAAGCTAGTAGTTGTTCCTCGTCATCCTGAGCGGTTCGATGGGGTGTATAAACTTCTAGCTACCTATGCGCAAAATAACTCTTTGAGTCTCTCTCGTTTTACACAAGATGAACTCTTGGAGAGTGACATTGTATTATGTGATAAAATGGGTGAGTTAAATAACATCTATGCTATTAGTGACATAGCAATTTTAGGTGGAGCGTTTAAAGATGATGTGGGTGGGCATAACCCACTTGAACCAGCATATTTTGGATGTAAAATAATAACAGGTAAGCACTTCTTTCACCAAAAAGAGCTTTTTAAATATGTGTATCATGTTCAGTACGTTGAGAGTGACTATATACATAAAGCACTGAGAGACGCAAAAATTCTTCCTCCTTCGATGGTGGAAGAAAAGATAGATTTACAACCTATAATAGATAAAATATTGGAGAATTAAAATGGCTATAGAAAAAGCTTATAAACTTGTTGCGTTACAAGAGGGAATTTCAAACAGCAGTGCGAAGTCAATGATAGACCGTGGACTTGTTTACGTTGGAAACAAAAAAGTTATGATTGCTCGTGGAGAAATAAATAAAGATACAAAATTTAGAGTCATGAAACTTGAAAAAGCAGTGGTGATTTTTGAAAATGATGATATATTAGTAGTGGACAAGCCCACTTATGTAAACTCTGATGAGATAGAAAGAGAATTTAAGCCAGCTGTTTTGTTACACAGACTTGACCGTGAAACAAGCGGTGTTTTAATGCTTGTGAAAAATGAAGAGTTTCGTGAAAAGGCTATTAAAGAGTTTAAAGCTGACAGGGTATATAAAGAATATATCGCTTGGGTAGAGGGAATTATGAGCGAGCCTATAGAAGTCGATAAGGCCATTACTACTCAAAAGAAAAATAATAAAGCATTCTCAAATGTCTCTCCAAAAGGAAAACCAGCAAGAAGTGAGTTTTTCCCAGACCTCGTAAGTGCAAATAAAACAAAGATAAAGTGTATTATTCATCATGGACGGACACACCAAATCCGCGTTCACTTGCGTTATGTTGACCACTCGATAGTTGGAGATGAGCAATACGGTGGAAGAAAAGCAAAAAGAGTTATGCTTCATGCACATAAAGTGAGACTATTAGGTATGGAATTTATATCTCCTGAGCCTCGTGAGTTTAAAAACTTTCAGTAATATTAAGATACAATTCGCAACTTTTACACCTAAAATAGAGGGAAATATATGTTTGATACTTTAACAGACTCGTTTACTAGTGCCATAAAAAAGATTCGGTTTCACGATGATGAAAAGGCTTTAACCAAAGCACTTGGAGAACTGAAGAAAAATCTTTTAAAAGCCGATGTAAACCATAAAGTTGTTAAAGATTTACTAGCAAGCGTTCAGTCACTTACTATAAGCAAAGGCATAGGAAAAGATCAATTTCTTGAAGCACTTCGCGAAAGTCTTTATTCACTACTAGAAATTGGTGGAAACAAAGGTTTTGTTTTCGCTCCCAACCCTCCCACTACTATATTAATGACAGGACTCCAGGGTTCTGGTAAAACAACTACAACTGGTAAACTTGCAACATATCTTAAGAACAAACAAAAAAAAGTTCTTATTGTCGCAGCCGACTTACAGCGTTTAGCGGCAGTAGAACAACTTCGTCAAATATCTGCGCAAATTGAAGTAGAACTTTATGAAGACGAAAGTATTAAATCTCCCGTTGATGTTGTTAAATCTGCTTTAGAATATGCGAAAACTAAGATTTTTGATGTAGTTCTAATAGATACGGCTGGACGTTTGGCAATAGACGAAGAGCTAATGACCGAATTAGAACAGGTAAAGAAAGTGGCGTCTCCAGATGAAATTTTCTATGTAGCTGACTCACTTACCGGTCAAGACGCAATAAGAACTGCGACGACATTTAAAGAAAAAATAGGTATTGATGGAGTTATACTTTCAAAATATGATGGTGATTCTAAGGGTGGTGTAGCTCTTGGTTTATCATCTCAAGTTCAAGTGCCATTGCGTTTTATTGGTAATGGTGAGAAGATGGAAGACTTAGAAGTTTTCCTTCCTGAACGTATCGTAAATCGTCTTATGGGTTTTGGAGATATTGAAGGTCTTGCTGAAAAAACTGCGAATGTTATAGATGAAAAACAAGCTAAGAAGCTGACTCAAAAGATAAAAAAAGGGAAGTTTAACTTTAATGACTTTTTAGAGCAGATGGAATCTATGAAGAAGATGGGTAGTATGAGCTCAATGATGAGTATGATTCCTGGTATGAGTGGTATGGGAAAAGCTATGAAAGACTTTGACTTTGAAAACTCAAGCGAACTCAAAAATATCAAGTCAATGGTAAGCTCTATGACAAAAAAAGAACGAGAAGAGCCAGATCTTCTCAATAATTCTAGAAAACAGAGAATTGCAACTGGTTGCGGACTCACAATAGTTGAAATAAATAGAATGATCAAGCAGTTCAAAAACGCAGGAAAAATGGCAAAGAAATTTTCTGGAAAAAATGGAATGAAACAGCTTCAATCAATGATGGGTGGAATGGGTGGACCTGGTGGAATGACAGGATTACCTAGATAGCTTTACATTTAGATAAAACTTCGATATAATTCCACTATCGTAATAACTTCTGAAATAATCCCTCTGTGATTAGAAGGCGTTTTTTAAATAAGACGTACTACGCCAAATGGCGGTAAGAGGCACAATAAACTACATAAACTATTTTAATAGTATATATTTATTCTGCAAAATAACCTCCAAAAACATTTTAATATTAGGAAACACAATGACAGTAATTAGACTTACTCGTATGGGAAGAAAAAAGAGACCATTTTACCGTTTAGCGGTTACAGATAGCCGTAAGCGTAGAGATGGTGGATGGATTGAACTTATTGGTCACTACAACCCAATGAATGAAGAGAAAACATTAGTTGTTGATAACGAAAGACTTGACCACTGGTTAAGTGTTGGTGCTCAAATGAGTGACCGTGTTAAAAAGATAACTGGTCGTTAATCATGATTGCTGATTTTGTCGCACAATTTGCAAGACTAATAGCATCAAATCCTGATGATATAAGAGTTGAAGTTCAAGAAGGTGATGAAGTAACAGAAATTATTCTTTATGCTAATCAAGCAGACATTGGAAAGCTTATTGGTAAGAGTGGTAAGATGATTGGTGCTATAAAAACTGTTATCTCTGGCTGTAAAGCTAAAGATGGTATGAGTTATCGTATAAATGTCGAAGCACACTAAAGAACTTCTTCATATCGCTACTATCGGCAAAACTGTCGGTATTAAAGGTGACATGAAGTTTCATGACAAGTCAGATTTTCCTGAACAGTTTCAGGCTGGAAGTACTTTTTTTATAAACAAAAAAGATACGATCACTTTAACTGAAGTAAATTTTGAACGTGGACTAGTTAAGATAAATAATCTTACAAATCCTCTAGATTGTAAAAAATTTACAAATGCAAAACTTTATACAACTTATGAAGAAACAAGAAAAAATTGTAACCTTGATGAAGGCGAATACTTTTTCTTTGATTTAGAAGACTGTGAAGTTTATGAAGATGGAAAACTACTTGGAGTGGTTGAAGAACTTGATAGAATTGGTGTAACTAACTATTTAAATATAGTTACTGATAAAAGTTTAGTAGAGAGTGGTAGCACAAAGAAATTTTTAGTTCCTTTTATGGAACCATTTAAAGTAAGTGTAGACATAGATAAAAAGATCATCACGTTAAGTGGTGCAATGGATATCTTGAGTGCCTCTTAATGACATATACTTTTGTTACACTGTTTTCAAATTTGATAGATGGGTATTTTAAAGACTCAATTTTAAAGCGTGCTATAGAAAAAGATCTTCTGGAGATTAACTATGTTAATCCTAGGGACTACTCTTTAAATAAGCACTCAAAAGTTGATGACACTGCTTTTGGTGGTGGGGCTGGTATGGTTATGAACCCTCAGCCTCTTTTTGATGCTTTAGATGATTTGAAATGTAAAGATGAGAATGTTCATATAGTTTTTTTAACTCCAGTTGCGAAACAGTTTGTGCAAAATGATGCCAAACGCCTTGCAACTAAGTCCCATATAGCTTTCGTGAGTGGAAGATATGAGGGAATTGATGAGAGAGTGATAGAAAAGTATGCTGACGAAGTATTTTCTATAGGTGATTACATATTAACGGGAGGCGAGTTAGCTTCTTTAGTTTTATGTGACGCTATAAGTAGAAATATTGAGGGTGTGTTGGGAAATAGTGATTCGTTAACTGTAGAAAGTTTTGAAACACCACTACTTGAAGCACCATCGTTCTCGAAACCTAAAGATTATGATTCGTTAAGTGTTCCATCAGAATACTTAAAGGGAAATCATAGTAAAATTCGCTCATTAAAATTAGCTTTGTCTGAATGTAAAACAAAATTCTTCAGACCTGAGCAGCTATTAAAGCAAAGAAGAAGGAAATCTTATGAGAAATAAGTACATAGAAAACTTTGAAAACGCACAAATCGCTGAGAAGAATATTCCAGATTTTCGTGCTGGTGACACTCTACGTTTAGCAGTAACAATTAAAGAGGGCGACAAAACTCGTGTTCAGTCTTATGAAGGCGTTTGTATCGCTAAACGTGGTGAAGGTACTGGTAAAACAATTACAGTACGTAAAATCGGAGCTAATGGTGTTGGAATTGAGAGAATATTCCCATTATTTACTGATTCTATTAGTGAAGTTAAAGTTCTTCGTCGCGGTCGTGTTCGTCGTGCAAAACTTTTCTACTTACGTGAACTTGCTGGTAAAAAAGCTCGTATTAAAGAACTTAGAAGAAAATAATTCTTCTGGGCTCTTTGCCTACCAACCTCAAATCCTCAGAACTGCCTTCAACTTTTAAATCGAAATAATTAAATCCATCACTTAATACTAAAACATCTGTAAAAATTCCATATAATATTTTTAAACTCAGTCTTTTTCGGAAAATATTCTCTAATTAAACCATTGGTACCCCAAGGGCATTTGTCACTTCGTTCGGGCATATGTTCGTTCAATCCTCTCTGCCAAGATTGATATGGATTAGCGAAGTAAAATTCTGTATCTAGTCTCTTGGCTACTTTCTCGTGGTATGAAAATTCCTTTTCATTGTCACTTGTAATAGTTAGTGTATGAGCTTGAATGGGTTTTAATAAATGGATGATCGAATCTGTTACGACTCTAGCTTGTTTAGCTTCTATTTTTTCATAAGTGTGAACTTTGAGTTTCTATCAACTATGGTAACTATTGCTTGATTTAGGGTACTTCTTATTTTTATGTCTAAGATATTTGTAAAGGTTGCCTCCACTTGGTTGGTTGTGGTAAATATATCCGTAGATTGTTTCGTGACTAACTGGTCTAAGTTCCGTTAAACTCATCCGTCCACTTATCTGCTCAGGACTCTATCCTTCTTTCATATGTTTTTTTATATAGCTTGTGTGCTTCTTTGTGAGTCTTCTGTTCTTGGTTTTATACTGATACCTTAGTCTAGCACTTACTGTGGCATTTACGGCATTGTATTCGTTCTTTCATGGTTAACTGTTTATAAGACATAGATTTCCTTATCTTTAGTCGGATAATTAATCTTACACTTTTTGCAGTTAACCTTCTCTGTTTACCCGCCTATTGAATTTTTAAGAGCGTTGCACTTTAAACTTGAATTGGCGCTGTACTATATTAGCGGGTGTAACAATATATAATTCCTGAATTATTTAGAAGAAAGTTTAAAATAGGTAATGCTTACAGAAATAATGAACTACTTAAAATAGGTGGAACATCCCATATAAACTAGACAATAACTATCCAATATTAACCAACTTGTTACAGACTTAGAATTGTATTTTTTTACAAATTGATTCGGAATATGTTTTTTAAAACGATAAATATTTTTATCGTTAGTCATGATACAATTTTCTTTAAATAAATTAGAAGAAAGGATTGAAAATGCAAAAGGATTTTCACCACGGAGTAACTTACACACTGGCAAG
>CAWUTM010000044.1:0-5794 GCA_963925755.1 uncultured Sulfurimonas sp.
AAAGAGACAGCTAGAAAGTTTCAGCATACTATATCGGAGTTAAGTGTTTGGAAAAAAAAGTAAGTTATGATTTCTCTCATAGTAGTTGCAGAAAAGATACAAATGCGGAGAAATATACTTTAAGAAAAAAACTATTTGGAACAGATGACGTAGAACCTGTATGGGTTGCTGACATGGATATTAATACTCCAGATTTTGTTTTAAACGCAGTGTCTAATAGACTCACACATCCTATAATTGGGTATGAGGAAGTCCCTGCCTCTGCGTTTGAAGCTCAAATTGAGTGGATGAAGAAAGAGCATGGAGTGTTGTTTGATATAGAAGATATGTTTTACTCTCATTCTGTAGTTGCTTCTATGTCTGCAGTCATTGAAGCATTTACCCAAAAAGGCGAGGGTGTCATTGTGCAGACTCCCGTCTATCCTCCTTTTTTTAAGAGCGTGCTAAGACTTGAAAGAAATCTCGTTAAAAATCCTTTAAAAGTAGATAAAGATGGCGTTTATACTTTTGACATAGAGGGTTTGAAGTCTCAAATAGATGAAAAGACTAAACTACTACTGTTATGCTCTCCTCACAACCCTGTTGGTCGTGTTTGGAGAAGAGAAGAACTTCTAGAGATTTTAAAAGTCTGTTTAGAAAATAACATTGTTGTTTTTAGTGATGAAGTTCATTGTGATTTAATCTATAAAGGACATAAACATATTCCATTTGCCTCTCTGTCTGAAGATGCTAGAAATATTACTATGACTGCTATTGGAGTTGGCAAAACATTTAACATGGCTGGATTTGCTATAAGTACCATCGCTATTCCAAATAAAGAGTTAAGAGAAAGATTCCAAGTTATCTATGAAAGAATACATTTTGCTGAGGGAAGCGTTTTATCTCATGTCGCGTTTGAGAGCGCTTATACTAATGGAAAAGAGTGGATAGAAGAGTTAAAAGAACATCTTTATACTAACTTTACAGATCTTAGATTATTATGTGAAAAATACTCTGAGTATATACAATTGACTCCCATTCAAGGAACATATTTAGCATGGCTGAACTGTAGAGGTATGAAGATAAGCGACAAGGAATTACGCCGTTTTTTTGTGGAAGAAGCAAGGCTAGGCCTTAATGCAGGTTTGAGTTTTTCACGAGAAGGAAGTGGCTTCATGCGCTTGAACTTTGCGGTATCTTCTGCTAAAATGACAGTAATCCTAGAGAGGCTAGAACATGCTCTAAAAAGTAAAAGGAATGAAAATGGGTGTGATTAGTTGGGAAGAGTATAAAGAGTACAAGAAGAGTAGTGTATATAGTGATAATTTTGAAATTTTATTAGATTTTATGAAAAGCTACTATGGTATAAGAAGCGTAAATCAGATGTTTAGTGTTTTAAATGAAGATGATACAGCAAAGATGATGCTTAATAAACGTGAGATAAAAAGTGCTGTTGATTTAGAAGAGTACCTATAGAGTTAATTATTTTAGATTAGCCTTTTCTTTATACAAAGAGCATTCAACTCCACTACTTTGAAACACAACCATTGATGGAATCTGGGATGATTTAAATCCATAGGCTCTGCATCCGTGAGGTTTAGTCTTCTCCCATGTCACATAATAGTGTTCACACTTTCTACAATTAATTCTTTTCATATATCTCTCTCTTTAAGTATGGAATTTTATCATATTAGATAAAATAAACAAAATAAATTTTTATAAATAGAATAATACAAAGGGTGAGTGAATGGATAAAATTTTACTAATGCTACAACTTCAAAACCAGCTTAATGAAGCAACAAATGGTGATAAGTGGACAGCGGGAATAACTAAAAATGGAAAAACTATAAATTGGAGACGCTGCATCTATATGGAGTGTGCTGAAATGGTGGATAGTTTTTCATGGAAGCATTGGAAGAGTATAGACAAAGAGCCAGATTGGGATAACCTTCAGATAGAAGTTGTAGATGTTTGGCACTTTATAATGAGTTTGGCGATAGAAGAGTATTCAAAAAACTTAAGAGGTGGCGTTGAAGACTTAGGAATTAGTATTTCACAATATCCTAACTTTGCAATGATAGATACGACTAAAGAGAATTTTTCTAAACAAGAAGATGTAATAGAGCAGGTTGAAAAACTTATTCGCCAAGCTATTAGTGATTCTGAGTTAGATTTAGAAAAACTTATTACAGATTTCTTTAGCTTAGTTATTATGAGCGGACTTAATCTAGATACTCTCTATAGATTATATATTGGGAAAAATATACTTAACCAATTCCGTCAAGACCATGGATATAAAGATGGCTCATACATTAAAGTATGGAATGGTGAAGAAGATAATGTTGTTATGAAAAGAGTGTGGGAAGATGATAGCAATATTAAACCTGATAAACTCTACAAAGAACTAGCGAAAGTATACCTCTCTTTAAAGGCATAAAGATTGGAGAACCTTTTAGAAGTTAAAAATCTTTCATTTGGATATACCAAAGAGAGATTACTCTTTAAGGATTTCTCAATCACTTTAAAAAAAGGTGAGATTAAAGGGATAGTTGGTGAGAGCGGTGCTGGAAAAAGTACACTTTTTGATTTGATTCTAGGAGAATTAAAGCCACTGAGTGGCGAAATTAGAACATGTAAAATCTCTGAAGTTTTTCAAGATCCATATAGCTCTTTTCACCCTAGCTATTCACTTATAAATCAAATAAAAGATGTAGCGTCACTTAAAGATATACAAAGATATCTAAACACGATAAATCTAGATAGTAAGCTTTTAGAAAAACTTCCACATGAACTATCAGGAGGACAACTCCAACGTGCTTCTATACTACGAGCTATTCTAATGAAACCAGACCTTCTGCTCCTTGATGAACCAACATCCGCACTCGATAATGTAACACAGTTAGAAGTCATGAAAATGCTTCTAAAAAATTTAGATTCAATGGCTATGCTTTTAATTACACATGATATTGATTTAGCAGAGTGGTGTTGTGATGAAATAATTAATGTTTAATAAAAGTATTGAGAAGATAGTAGCCACTTCCTGCCATAAAAACACTGCCAAAGGCATTAAGTGATATATTGGCAAGCGCTAAAAAAATACTACCACCATGAAGTAATAAAAAACTCTCCATAGCAAAGGTGGAGTAGGTTGTAAGCGCTCCTAATATTCCTGTTGTTAAAAATGACTTCATATGTACCGAAAAGATTGTTGTATGCATAAAGTATGCTATAAGAGTCCCCATTATAAAACTACCAATAAGGTTTACCCCAAGGGTTCCAAATGGTAAGATATGTGAAACACGATGAGAGATGAGTCCATTAATATATACTCTTAAAACTGCTCCAATAAAGCCACCACTACCTATCGCTAATATTGTTTGCCAACTCATCATCGTATACCTTTTGCATTTTGTCTTTAAGCTTGTTGAGCCACTCTGAATCACTTTTATCCGCAATGAATGAATCCATATATACAAGCTTTATAGTTTTTGGTACATATAAAAACTTTTTAATGTCATAGCAGCTGAGTGTATCAATGAGTACTATAGGCTGTACTTTCAAAGCATACTTATCCGCAACAAATTTAGCACCTGATTTAAAGGGTAACATTTTCCCATTCTTGGAACGAGTTCCTTCTGGAAACATAGCAATCGTTCTTTTTTTCTCAATTCTATCTTTAGTCGCACGAAGAAGTTTAATAAGAGATGTTTTACTCTCACGTTCTATTTCTATGTCTTCAGGCAGACTCATTGCTAGACCCAAGATAGGAACGTCAAATAAAGCTTTCTTTGCGACCCAAGCTAAATCTTTTTTTGTACTTGTTTCTAAAACACAAATATCAAGGTCACTTTGATGGTTTATTAGAAATATTTGAGCTTCAGGGTCTTCTTGACCAATTATCTCTGTTGAGAAAAAAGTTGTGAGTCTAATAAGCCAGGTCGAAATTTTTCTAGGATAGGGACGTGGTAAAATAGGAAATAATACTATTGATAATGCAATGGCGGTGAACATTACTGTGGTTGATAGTAACCAACTAATATGTGCTAATATCTTCATTTCTGACCCATCCTATTTTCTCATTTTTTAGTTTTACTTTTACATATTTATCGATGCTTCCCTCTTTTAGAAGGGTAATTTTATAACTTGTTGTCTCAAATATAGTGCTATTTTTTACAGGGAGCAAGTATATATTTGTGCCCGCTTTGATAAATATCTCCTTATCCGGGAGAAGTAATAAAAGCATATACGCAAGAGGAATCATAACAAAAATTAAATAGATGTATTTTTTTCTTACTAAAATGAGTACAATCAGTATACAGGCGACTGTTATAGCTATCCATATTTTAATTCTTTCATGAGATTGGTCTCTAGGTTTTAAATCACTTTGTGTTGTTACACTGTCCTCTTCAACTATAATTGGAATATTGACAAGGGAGAACTGATTTTTTAAGAGGTTAAAGTAAGAAAATGAAAAGTTCTTAATTTTTTTATCAACAACAAGGAAGTAAGTTACTCTTGACTCTGTATAAGATTCGACAATAGACTCAATGCCTTGTTTAGTTATATTTTCAAACTTTATCTCTTTTATATCACAGTTTAACGCGGAGGCAACAAAGACAATAATATTACTCTTGTTATCAAAGCTTGTAGTCTTATAATCAATGAGCTCAAAATTAGCTGCAATTAAGTTAGAGAAGTTCTTTTTTGGATTTAGTGTAATAATATTGATTTTTTTACCATAAATCGTAGTGGTTGGATACTCCTGTGGCGCGATTAAAGTAGCTTTTATATCAGGTAGTTTGGCCTTGTGTTCTGTGCTTAAGAGATAAAATGTATCGTAGAAATATTTTCCTCTTTGTGTGCGCTCTGGTTTTGGTGTTAGTATCTCAAGGCCATCGTGATTTGAGAAAGTATAGAGTATATTTTGATATGCTTTAACGGTAGAAAGGTATTTGAGGGTGATTGGAAATATTTCTCCTTTTACTACTCTTTTTGGTACTTCATCATAGCTCAGATAGATAACTTTATTTGCATAGAGTGATGAGAAGAATAAAAAAGCGAGTAAAAGAAATTTTAACACGATTCTAAAAAGCCTTCAAGCATTTTTATACCATGATCCGAACCGAGAATAAGTTCCATCGCACGTTCAGGATGTGGCATAAGACCAAAAACATTTTTTTCTTTATTACAAACACCAGCGATAGAATCAACACTTCCGTTAGGATTTTGAATATTCCCTTTTTCATCTGAGTAAGTAAGTAAAACTTGATTATTATCATAAAGTTCTTTAAGACCATTAGGATCAATAAAATAGTTTCCATCATGGTGGGCAATAGGGATATTGACAATATCACCATTATTTAATTTCTCGAGAAAAATATTATCATTGTTCACTACTTTTAAAGAGTGATGCTTAGATATGAAATGTAATCCATCATTGCGTTTAAGAGCACCAGGAAGAAGGCCTGCTTCTGTAAGTACTTGAAAACCATTACAGATGCCAAGAACTTTTCCACCAGCGTTCGCATATTCAGTTACTGCTTTCATAACAGGGCTAAATCGCGCAATTGCTCCACTTCTGAGATAGTCTCCATAGGAGAACCCTCCAGCAACAACTAGTAAGTTCGTATCACTTGGAAGAGTTTCCTCCTTGTGCCAAACTATTTGGGTGTCCGCCCCTAATTCTTTAAAGGCATGTTCTGTGTCATATTCACAGTTTGTACCAGGAAATTGAAGTATTGTTACTTTCATTAGATTAGCTCTATCTTGTAGTCTTCAATTACCGTGTTCGCTAGAATTTCTTCACACATTTTTT
>CAWUTM010000045.1:0-4806 GCA_963925755.1 uncultured Sulfurimonas sp.
TGCTGTCATAAGGTGTATTTTTGGGTGGAGTTCTTTTAGGTCTTCAAAGATTTTTTTACTTAAATCAAAACCAACTTTGTATTCTTCTTCTGGAGATATTTCATGCGCAAGACGAAGTTTTTCTATCCAAATATCTGGAACGTTTATACCTGGAACGTGAGCCGATAAAAACTGAGCAGTTCTAAGTTTAGTGATTGGGAAAACGCCAAAGATGAGTTCACCTTTCTTCTTCTCTGGACAACACTCTTTGTTCGCATTTTCTTTCATTTCTAGTAAAATCTTTGCACTTTCCATGTCATAAACAGGCTGAGTGATGATTCCTAATGCCCCATGCTTAATCTTTTTTTGCATCTTTTTTTGAAGTGTTTTAGGATTTTTTGCATATGAGTTGACAACAGCAAAAGGATAAATCGGTTGAGGCACGACCGCTAAAGGCTTTCCCGCATAGTCCATTCCTGAGTTAAACGCGGAGATCATTTGAAGTAAAAGTGAACTGTCACCTTCGAAAACGCCTTTTGTGTGTGGCTGGTCACTCATATTTGCCGGGTCGCCAGTGAGTGCGAGTATGGTTCGAATATCTACTTCGTTAGCACCAAGTAGGTCTGACTGAAGGGCGATCTTATTTCTATCTCTCATGCTCATTGTAGCTATGACAGGTTTGTGAAATCTATCTTGAAGCATTTTTGCAGCGAAAAGAGCGTTGTATTTTAGTTTTGCAAGTGGGTTGTCGGTCGTAGAAAAACCATCAACATACTTGTCTAGTTCTAACTCCGCGATCCTTTCGATAATAGGAGCAAAAACGGGAGAGTGACCAGGAGTAGTCTCAAGTGTAATAAATGTGCCGTTATTTAGTTTATCTATGAGTGTGTCAAACAAATCTAAAGTCCTCTTTCGTTATAATTTCAGTATTATAACAAAAGAGAGTATTTTATATGTTAAAACTTGCAGTATTTGACTTCGATTCTACACTTATGGATGGGGAAACTATTGATTTTTTCGCAGATGAGCTTGGAATTGGTGAAGAGGTCGCTAAAATTACAGAAGAGGCTATGAGTGGAAGACTTGATTTTTTTGAGTCATTACAACAAAGGGTAGGGCTTTTAAAAGGTCTTGATTTTTCAGTAGTAGAAAAAATAAGTCAAAACCTACCTTACATGCCTGGTGCAGTTGAGACTATAGCCCAACTCAAAAAAAGAGGTATGACCGTTGTCTGTTTTTCAGGCGGTTTTAGAACCGCTACGGGACATGCAAAAGACATCTTAGGTTATGATGCAGATTTTTCAAATGTACTACATGAAAAAGATGGTGTTTTAACAGGATTAGTTGGTGGTGACATGATGTTTTCACACTCAAAAGGAGATATGTTAGAGCGTTTACAAAACATACTTGGAGTAAGTGAAGAAGAGACACTCGTCTGTGGAGATGGAGCAAACGACTTAAGCATGTTTGCTCACGCAGGAACTAGAGTCGCGTTTTGTGCTAGAGAAATTTTAGAGAAAGAGGCAAATATAATCATAAAAGAGAAAGATTTGACTCAAATATTGGAGAAGATATAAATGTTAGATAACACAGTCTGGAGACAGTACCACAAAGATAATAGTTTTAGAACTTATATAGCGGAGTTTTGTTCTATAGATGAGATAGACCTAATAGTAGAAGATAATGAACTCTATACTGTTCTTAAAGCAAAACTTACAAAAAAAGAATTAAAACTTTTTGCTATGGATTGCGCGAATATAGCTGAGGAAACTCTAAAAAAAGAGTTTTCTTATGATGATGCAGATCTAGAAAAGGCAAAGTTTAAACTCTACAAAAAGCTTAAGCAAGATAAAGTGAGACTAGACTTTCGTGAATCTTCAAGAGAAAGATAGAGCGTAGATTAGAAACTTTTAAATTTGAAAATATTTTCAAATTTCTTAGATTAATCTACTCTTTATCTAAGAGACTGTAACATTGTGACAGATTAATTAAGACACAAGGAACACAAATGAAAAAAACAACATCATTATTACTAGCAGCAATGGTTGCTGGATCAGTATTTACTACAAGCGCAATGGCTGAGGCTAAAAAAGGTCAAAAGTATTACCTTAAGAAACTAAAAGTTTGTAAAAAAGACGGACTTAAGAACGGTGCTGTTTTCGCTACTAAACATGCGCGTAAAGAATGGGCTGCTCTTAAAGAAAGTGGAAAACTTGTAGATGAGTGGAAAACAATCTGTCCAAGCGGTGCTAAGAAAATTAAGAAAATGAGAGAAAAAGACATTAAAAACTTATATGATTTCGTTTGGAAATTTGCTTCTGATGGTGAAGTACCATCTTGTGGTTAATCCCTTAGGGTTTAACACAACTACTTCAAAACAATCTTAAAAGTAACTCTTCGTGAGTTGCTTTTATCTTCTTCCATCTTATTCATTACATTTTTAGAATAACTAAAACCACTTCCCTTTATAATTTTACTTAACAGCTCTTGCTCATTTTTATTTTGTGATTTAAATATATGACTCAGTACAGAAAATGAACGATTAAAAGATAGCTTTTCATTTTTAAGATATCTATCTTCAAAATTTGTTTTCGCCCATTCGCTAGAAGTATGTCCATTGATTTCTAAGGTTTTAATATTGTCCTTGTTCTTTTGTAAAAATGGTAAAAGTTTTGCGCTAAATGTATCTAGAAACTTTTTTTGTGTATTTGAAAGTTTATACGCGCCAACAGAGAAGTAAAGTTTTTCATTATTGAGTTGTAAAATGAGGTCTTTGTTTATTGTGATGGTATTTGAAGAAATTTCTTTCTTGAAGACTTTTTTTAGTTGAGTCTGTATCTTTTCATTACTAGGTTTCACTTTTACTATAGTGGCATCAGAGTTTAATTTTGTAACCCACATATTAGACTCTTGGGATCTGTTATCAGTATGTAGTCCTGCAACTGCAACTTGAGAGTTATGGAGGATGCTAAGAGCATTAAAAGAATCATAACTCTCATCACCATAGTGCTCTTGGTTTAGAAGTACTAGGTTTTCACTCAGTACCATTGCCAGACCATCACTGTTTTGAATGTCTTTTACATAACCAACAGCCATAATAGTTCCATCTGCAAACTCTTGTATATCATTTATTGCGCTAGGATAGGCAGTAAATATCTCTTTATCTATAAGTATATTTTGAAATATATCAAATTTAACTAAGCGAATATGCTCTTTTCTCATATGGTTGTATTGAGTGAGTGAGACTAAAAAATTATTATCTTTTAGTTGGATGATTTTCTTTGGTATAAATAAACTGTCACTTTGGACTTGCGCTCTATAATGTTTTATCCATATTTTATTTCCATTTTCATCTAAACGCATAAAACTCACATCTCTTTTATTTTCAAAAGAAGTACTACTTAGAACCATGAGAGAGCCATCACGAGCTTCAACTGCATCTACACCTTTATCATCGTTTTGAGTGCCATACTTTTTAGTCCAGAGTATTCTTCCGTTTTTAGTAAATTTTGTAAGTGAAATATCATTGCCACCAAGCCCTGTTTTAAACAATGAAGCAGCAGAAGAAGAAGAAGAATGCGATGTGACGGAAGAACCAATAGCGATAACCCCACCATCTCTTAAAAGTAAAAGATTACTCATAGTGTCGTTATTCTTTGTGCCAAATATTCTTGTATAAATTGGCTCTGCATTAGCATTTAGTTTCATTAACATCATCGAACCATCAAGGGTGTAACCACCTATAAAATAGCCATTTTGAGGAGTTTTTGCAACAGTAACAGCTTCATTAAAACGCGAGAGGGAAGACATCTTCGAGAGTACTATTTTTGCATTTTTATCTATTTTTAAAAGGTGCATTTGTGAACCATGCTTACTAGAGAGACTCGAAAGGTAGTCAAAAGCATTTGAGTAAGAATTGTTTGTAGCAGTATTTGCTTTTTGAAACACTTTTGAAAAACCTACAGCAGTAATAGTTCGGTCATAGTTCTCAGTAATATCAAACAATTCGGCATTAAATGGCTTTTTAACGATAACTGAGAAGTCTGCTTTATTTGCGAAGAGTGAAAGGGTAATAAATAATAGTATGAATAAGGGTTTCATTGAACTGCTTTTTATTTTAAATAGAGCAATAAAGATACCACAAAATACTTAGGTAAAGATAACTCTTTAGTTCCAACTATTGAGCATCTTCTTTAAATTATTAAATACTTCATTCATATGATTTTTAACCATATCATCTATGTCAAAGTTTTTCGTAATTTCATCAATTTCTACAGTACTGAGAATTACTTTTCCATCTTTTTCATATACAGAGACCCTACATGGAAGATATACTGAAATTTCAGGGTATTTACTTAATATTTCTTTTGCTGTAACAGGGTTGCATAACTCATACACCATTATCTCTTGTTCTATAGGATGACCTTTCGCCTTGAGAATATCTTTAAATGGATACTCATTTAAAATGCCTAAGCCATTGGCTTTAGCTTTCTCTAGAATTTCATCTTTGATTATTTTTAGAGCTACATTTGATTTTACAGTATACAACATGGATTATCCTTATATATTTTGAGAATTATATCTTAACTCTATGATAGATTAAACCATATATTTACCTAAGCCTATAATTTTACTTTAAATCGTATATACCCATTCCCATGAAAACCCTTGTTTTAGGAAGATTTTAAACTCCTCTAGAGTTTTGTGTTATAAGCTCGTTATTATCCTTATCGTTCGTACCTCTCTATGATGGGAATTAATTTTCAATAATTTGTGTATACTATTACAATATATAATTTAATCTCATAAACAAAAAAGGTAATAGAT
>CAWUTM010000046.1:0-7975 GCA_963925755.1 uncultured Sulfurimonas sp.
TATAAT
This sequence comes from uncultured Sulfurimonas sp., assembly GCA_963925755.1. Taxonomy (GTDB): domain Bacteria; phylum Campylobacterota; class Campylobacteria; order Campylobacterales; family Sulfurimonadaceae; genus Sulfurimonas. The sequence continues at coordinate 7 of CAWUTM010000046.1, forward strand.
ATTAGCATATATGCAAGTAAAGGTTTGATGTGAGTAATAAAATAGTAGTAGTTGAGGATGAAGAGGATTTACTCGATTTAATTGAGTACAACCTCTCCAAAGAGGGCTTTGACGTTATTGGATTTTTAAACACAAAAACCGTTCAGAGCATCATTGAAGAAGAGAATATTGACCTAATTATTATGGATAGAAACCTTCCTGGAGTTGAAGGAAGTGAGTATATTCAGACTCTCAGAGAAGATGGCATCCAAACTCCCGTTATATACCTTAGTGCCAAGGATAAAGATTCTGAAATTGAAGAGGGTTTTTTAAGGGGTGGTGATGACTATATGACAAAACCTTTTAACATGAAAGAGTTAATCCTTCGCATTAAATCCATACTAAGAAGAACTACTAAAAGCTCTGCAGAGGGAACTATAAGACACAAAGAGTTACTACTAGATTTAGATGCAAGAACTCTTCTCGTAGGTGATAAGATTGTTGATATCACAAAACTCGAATTTGACCTACTCTATGAGTTTATACTCAATAAAAACAGTATTTTAGATCGTGATTATTTACTAGAGAACGTATGGGAAAATGCCCAACTAAACCAGTATAAAACTGTAAATGTAGCAATTACCAGACTAAAAGACAAGATAGACCCTGATAAAGTAAAAAACTACATCCAAACCATTCGTGGCATTGGCTATAAACTCTCTTAAACTAAGGATTAACCGTGAAAGAACAGATACTTATCATAGATGATGATAACGATATACTTGAACTACTAGAGTACAACCTTAGTAATGTCGGATATGATGTACTTGGGTTTTTGAGTACTAAAAATGTTAAAAATGTACTTCTACAAGAGAACATAGACCTTATTATTATGGACAGAAATTTACCCGATATTGAGGGGAGTTACTATGTAGAGATGCTACGTAACAAAAGTATAACTATTCCTATCATTATGCTCTCTGCAAAAGACTCCATAGAAGATATTAGAGAGGGTTTCATTAAAGGTGCTGATGATTACATCACAAAACCTTTCGATATGGAAGAGCTTATACTGCGTGTAAAGGCCGTTCTTAAACGCTCAAATGCAGAGTTTAAAGAGGTAGTAGAAAATATGGAGTATCGTGATATCAAATTTGATTTAAATCTACATAAAGTATCCATACAAGATCACGAAATTATGCTTACTAATTTAGAGACTTCTCTTTTACAAATCTTAGTATCCAACAAAGGCAAGGTTTTAGACAGAGAATTCTTACTAAAGTATGTATGGAAAGACACTCAAAATATTCATCCTAAAACGGTAAACGTAGCTATTAAAAGACTTAAAGAAAAGATAGATCCTTTAAAAGACAAAGAGTATATTAAAACTATTAGAGGGGTTGGTTACTTAGTCGCTTAAGACTAAGGCACTATAAGAAAAGTACCTATGAGGAGAGTGAAATTTGTTTTATGAATAAAAGCCATTTTTCAATGGCTTTGTCTGGAGCGAGTTTCTAGAAGAAGAAAGAGATATTATTAGAACTTTATAATTGCGTCTATCTGCACACGCTCATAATCTGTATCCCCAGCTTGATTATCTTTACTAGCATAGCGTGTATTATAGAACATAGTAGCTGCTAGATATGTGTTCTTACCAAATTTATATTTTGTTCTGATAGCATGACCTTTGGCAGCTGTACCACCACCGAAGTTATCTGAGTCGGAGTGTGCTCCAAGAGTAGCATCTTCTTGTAAATCTGTATAAGAGTACTTTAACTGTAAGTCACCAACTTCTTTAGCCTTACCTACTTGAAACGCCACGTCATATCCAAAATTTTTCTCAGTTGCAGCAGTATTGTATGCCACTCCAGCAGCTAGTGCAAGTGGGAAACCATATACGTCTTTGAATTTAAGTTCAGCAAATCCCTCTACGATATGAAAGTCATTTGCAAATACGCCATTTACCATAGTATTACCCATACCAGAAGTACCGTTTTTATTAGAGTTATAAAGAGGTGTATTGCCTTTTACTCCATCATAGTAGTAAAAACCCGCGCCTAGATTTAGTTTTGAGCTTTCGAAATCAGTTGTTCTTACATATTGCGCTATAACAAGATTTATAATTTCTTTATTTACAGAAGCCTCTGCCAAATCAATTTGATTAGCTCCAAGAGTGATCATATTTGACTTGTCATTATATTGGTAGTTAATACCATCTAATGAAATATCATTATCCCAAACAAGTTGTGATTTAATAGGTCTATACATCATATACGGTGATCTACCTACTTTCAAAATAGAGTTTCCAAATGTATAATCAAGTGCTACAGCATTGAATCTAAGTGAGTCAAGAAAGTACTTTGAAAGAGCTCTAGGATTCTTCTGTGTAATAACACCGTCTTTCACTTCTTGCTCTACAAAAGTTTGGTTACCTGAAGTTGGATTAGCATTACCACTTCTCATACCAACTTCTAATTGAAGGTGATCTGTAATATCAACATGTGAACCTAGTCTTAAACGGTAACGACCAAGATACTGTAGTTTATCTTCTTTATTAGCATCAGCATAGTAATACTCTTTACTCTCATATCTTATTCTTAAATCACCTTTGAAATGAAACCTGTCGACGATGCTTTTTTCATGTACATCAGCTGCGCCTTTCACTTCTTCTATACGTTCGATAGGATGACCTATGTCCGATTCAGCCATTGCTAAAGTAGTAAGCATTAGAGTTGATAAAATAATTTTAGTCATTGTTAATTTCCTTTGGTTTGTTTGATTGGTGACATTATAGAGTCCGTCGATTACACTTTGGTTACATTGTTTATTCTAAATGTAACCAAAACGCAACCAAGATTATTTATAATTCCGTCAACTTAAAATAAAAAGGTAAGACAAAATGACTAAAATCATTACTATAGCATTAGCAAGTACTGTGTTATTAACTTCTCTAAACGCGACAGACATTATTAAAGGTAGTGGGGCTTCTTTTCCATATAGCGTATATCAAAAGTGGATCAAAGCATATAATAAAGAAACTGGCATCAAAATTGACTACATTAAAAAGGGTTCTTCAAAAGGAATCAAAGATGCTAAAGCAAGAGCTGTAGATTTTGCTGGAACTGACAAACCATTAAGTCCAAAAGTTTTAAAACAAAATGGTCTCTACCAGTTTCCAGGCGTTGTTGGCGCTATTACAATGGGCTACAACATTCCAGGCGTTAAAAACATTAAACTTAGTAGAAACGCAATCGTTGCGATAGCTTCTGGAAAAGTTGCTTACTGGGATAATGAAATCATCTCTAAAGAAAACGCAGGTGTAAAACTTCCACATGAAAAACTCACATTTGTTCACCGTGCAGATGGAAGTGGAACTACTTATAACTTTACTTACTACCTAAGTAAAGTTTCTCCAGAGTGGAGAAAATCTTTTGGTGCTAAAAAATCTCTTTCATGGCCTGGAGACCATCACATTGGTGGTAAAACGAACTCTGGAGTAGCGGCACTTTTAAAGCAAACAGAATACTCTGTTGGTTACATTGATTACGCTGATGCTAAAAACAACGATATTGCGATGGCAACTGTGGAAAATCGTGCTGGAAACTACATCGTTCCATCTCTAAAGTCTTTTCAAGTAGCGGCTGCAAAAGCGACTCTTGACCCTGCTAAAGACTTTTACTCTATCATAGCTGACCCTAAAGGCGCAGAGTCTTATCCAATGGTGGCTGCAACTTTCATCCTTGTTCCTTCGGAAAAACCTGAAATGAACAAAAATGTAACGGCATTTTATGACTGGTGTTACACAGATGGTCAAGAAATAGCGAAAAGTTTAGGTTTTGTTCCATTGCCTGCAACTTTAACTACTAAGATTAGAGCTTACTGGGATACCAAAGGCATCAAGTAAGCTAGATACATATTCTACAAAAACAAATTTCATACTTCTCTTATCACCCTTTCTTTTAGGGTGATATAAATCTAATTCCTTTCCGTAACCATTATGTAACCAAATTCCTATATAATCCCGTATTAATTTCACATAGGCTTTGAACACAATGGAAAAAATATTTCAAAAACTCTCTATCAGCAGTGCTACTCTTGTTTTTGTCATTCTTGTTGGTATTTTCATTACGCTTTTCATCGCTGCAAAACCAGCGATTGACGAGTTTGGATTTAACTTTATCATAAATGAAGACTGGAACAAAGAAGTAAGAGTTGAGAATGCAGAGACAACGTCACTACAAGAGAGTGACGAAATCATCGACAAGGTGAATGGCGAAGCCAGAGAAGGTAGCCTGGGCTATGAAGACGACATGGAAATCCCAGATGAGGATGAGATGACCTTCGCAGAAGAGATGATGTTCGCAGATCAAGACGACACTCTCACCAAGACTATGTACGGTGGTCTCGTTCCCATCGTTGGAACCCTTCTCACAACCTTGATAGCACTTGTTTTCGCACTTCCCATCGCAATGGGAATTGCTGTGTTCTTAGCGGAAATCGCTCCGAAAAATATTTCTCACATTGTTGGTATCGCCATAGAACTTTTAGCGGCTGTTCCAAGTATCATCTTTGGTATGTGGGGACTTTACTATTTTGCGCCAATCGTTGCTGACATAGTCGGTGGATATCAAGTTTCACTTTTAACGGCAGGGCTCGTTCTTGGCGTTATGATTCTTCCATTTATGGCAGCTATCACTCGTGATAGTATGAATACAACACCAAATGTTTTAAAAGAGTCAGCTTATGCACTAGGCGCTACAAAATTCGAAGTGATAAAAGACATCATCTTTCCATATTCAAAAGTAGGTATCATCGGATCTATCATCCTAGCGCTTGGTCGAGCGCTTGGCGAGACTATGGCGGTAGCCTTTCTCATCGGTTCCATCTTTGCGCTTCCAACGGCAATAAATTCTCCAACCATTTCCATTCCGGTTGCAATGGCGAACAACTTTGGCGAAGCTAGCGGACTTGGAGAGAGTGCTCTGTTCTATCTAGCACTTATTCTGTTTGTCATTAGCTTTGGCGTTATCTCCATCGCTAAATTTTACTTTCTCAAAAAGGCCAACTAGATGAGACTTTTGGTAAATAAAATATTTTTAGCGCTTTGTGTATTGTCAGCCTTCATTGGTTTGGCTTTTTTAGCTTGGATTTTAATAACTCTTTTCATAAAAGGGTTAAGTTCTTTTCATCTTTCTCTCTTTTTAAACGACCTTATCAATGGAGGCTTAAGAAACCTCATCATCGGTCAGTTTATCTTAGCTGGTCTTGCCGCAGCTATAGGGATTCCTTTAGGAATGGCGGCTGGTATATACCTACAAGAATATGGCAAAGGAAGATATGCTTCGTTGATTCGCGACTTAAGCGACATAATGATGTCCGCTCCGTCCATCGTGATAGGCGCATTTGTTTACGCCGTTGTCGTTGTACCTACGGGCGGAACAAGTGGATTTGCCGGAGCGATCGCTTTGGCAATTATGATGATTCCCGTAGTTATAAACACTACGGATAACATGCTTAGTCTTGTTCCTCGCGAACTTCGCGAAGCGGGAATCGCCCTTGGCGCTTCAAAATACAGAGTTATTTTGGACATCGTTATAAAAGCCGCTAAAGTTGGAATAATGACGGGTATTTTACTTGCGTTTGCTCGCATTATCGGAGAAACTGCCCCTCTGCTTTTCACGTCTGAGACGTCGAACTACTTTAGTCTTGATTTGACCGAGAGTTTCCCATCACTTACGGTTAGCATTTACGATTTAGCAAGCGAACCCGAAGAGTCCAGTCGTGACTTGGCTTGGGCCGCTGCGTTTATACTTACGGTTTTGGTTTTGTTTATCAACCTAACTGGAAGATTTATCACTAGAAATAAGAAATAAGGACTCACTTAGCATGCCAGTAATGAACATAAAAAAATTCTCTTTTACCTATCCTGGAGTTGATCATCCATCACTTCGCAATGTCACTCTTCCAATAAAGAAAAATAAAATAACAGCGCTTATAGGCCCAAGTGGTTGTGGTAAATCTACTCTATTAAGAAGTATGAACCGTATTCACGATTTATACCCAGGAAATAAGTATGATGGAAAGATTGAACTACTTGATGTAGCTAGTGGCGATATGAAAAATATTTTAGATATAAAAAAGGAGAACGAGTTTATAGAACTCCGTCAGAAAGTTGGAATGATTTTTCAAAAACCAACTCCTTTTCCAATGAGTATCTTTGATAATGTCGCATACGGTCTTAAAATTGCTGGTCTTAAAAACAAGACTGAATTAGAAGGTCGAGTAGAACAAGCTCTTAAAGATGGAGCACTCTGGAAAGAAGTACGCGACAGACTAGGAAAATCAGCAATGGGACTTTCGGGTGGACAACAACAGCGTTTATGTATAGCGCGCGCTGTTGCGGTCAAACCAGAAGTACTCCTTTTTGATGAACCAACTTCCGCACTTGACCCTATAAGTACGGGAGCAATTGAAGAGCTTCTAGTAGAGTTAAAAAAAGACGTAAGTATCTGTATCGTTACGCACAATATGCAGCAGGCTTCTCGTATAAGCGACTACACCGCGTTTATGTATTTGGGTGACTTAGTTGAGTATGACAAAACTGAAAATATTTTCTTAAATCCAAAAGAGAAAAAGACAGAAGACTATATCACTGGCCGTTTCGGTTAACAAGGGCTAAAGCCCAGTGCAACAAACTAGTAAATAGTTTGTGTAAAAAATAGACTAAAGGAAAAAATATGTTACCAAATTTTAAAACTAATTTAGATGCAATAAAAGAGAAGTTAATCAAGATAGGTAGTGGCTTACTAGAAGCAAATAAACTTATACTTGTCGCTTTAAATGATTGTGAAGAACAAAAGTTTATAGATGCAAGAGCACATATAAAGAACATTGCTTCGAAGACAGATGAAGTAGATAACGCTATCATTAAAGTTTTAGCTCTTTATACACCTGAGGCTAGAGACCTTAGACAGGTTATAGCTTACCTTAAAATCACAAATGAACTTTCACGTGCTTGTTCTAGCACTAGAAGTTTCATACGTGGCTTTACCGATGTTTGTAACGACGTAGATGTTGCGACCATTAAAGAGTACGCGCTTCCAATGCAGTCCTCAACGGTAAAAGCAATAGAACTTACTCTTAATACTCTTAGTTGTGAAGATGAAGAGGAGATACAAGAGATATATAATGAGATTCTAATAGAAGAAAGCAAGTCAGATGACTTGTATGAGATGGTAGAACGTAAACTTTATCTTCAAGCAGATGATGCAAATAGTTTTGAGAAGTACCATAAAATGTTAAAAGCTTTAAGAAAAAGTACTAAGATTGCCTCACGCGCAATGAGTATAGCAAACCTTCTCGTATATGCCAAAGTTGGCGGTAGTTTTCATAACTAGATAAATTAGGTACAATACTTCTATGAATAACACAATATTAATCGTTGAAGAAGTGAACTCGAAATGCAATTAACTAACCATACAATTCTAATTGTTGAAGACAGCGAAGACATTTTAGATCTTATGGAATACACGCTTACTAAAGATGGTTATGATGTCATAACATGTGTCGATACGTCAAATGTAAGAGATATCCTCGATGAAGAAGATATCTCTCTTATACTTATGGATAGAAACCTACCTGCAGTTGAAGGAAGTGTTTTCATCTCAAAAATTCGTGAAGAAGGTTACAATCATCCAGTGATTTATGTAAGTGCTAAAGATTCTAGCGAAGACATAATCGAGGGGCTTGATAGCGGTGGAGATGATTACATCACAAAACCCTTTAATGTTAATGAACTCAAGGCAAGAGTGAAGTCTCTCATAAGAAGAACGTCAAAGAATCAAAAAATTATAAAGTACAAAGACATTACATATAATTCTTCAAACAAAACATTTAGTATTGAGGGAGAGGATGTAAAGCTAACTATTCTAGAACATGACCTACTTTTAGAGTTTCTTAAAAATCAAAACATACTTCTTAGTCGAGAGAC
>CAWUTM010000047.1:0-13916 GCA_963925755.1 uncultured Sulfurimonas sp.
ACGCTCGCAGGAACAGTAGCTAACGCTAGTGCACCTAAAGTCATACTTAAAAATTTTCTTCTTTCCATAATTATCGTTCCTTTAGTTTTATTTACCGCTGATTAAATAATCAACCATTAGTTTGAAGTTAGCGTCAGATAGATTCGCTCCACCTTTTGCGGGCATACCAGTTTGTGTTCCGTTAATACCATTAGCGTAAACTTTATCAATACCTTTAGCAGTATATCCAGCCCATTCTGCAGCACCTGGAGATAAGAAACTATCGTGACACATTGCACATGCATTAGAATAAACTTCTTTTACATTAATTGTTTCTACTTTTTTCTCTGGTAAATCTCTTACAATAGACATCGGTGGAATAAATTCAGCAATACCCGCACCAGCAATACGAACTGTTTTTGCGCTAGTCTCTTGACAGTCTGTCATACAACGCTCAGCAGGTTTTACTTTATGAGCACCAAAGTTTGCAGGATTCGCATAGTATGCGCGAACACCAGGTAAAGAGTTAGGGCCTTTTATATTTGGTTCAAAACCATCTTCATTAGGCATTTTAATTTTTAAGAAGTTTTCACGATTTAGTACATACTCATCATCAACTTCTTCACCATCAATACTCATCTCATTAATGTTTAACATATAAGCAGTAAGAGCATAAGTCTCATTAACACTTAATGTATCAGATTTAGGGTGAGGCATTCCATCTCTAATATACCAGAACATAGTACTAGCTTGTGGCCAGTATGAACCAAATACACGAGTTGGACCATCCGCTTGAGGATCTCTATATCTATTGTTTGTTAAAGTTTTTTGTAAACTTTGCGCATTACCTTTAGAAAGTGCTGGGTATCCACCACCACCTGAACCAAAGTCGCCGTGACACATAACGCATTGCGCTTCATACAACGCTTCACCTTCCCCAACAGAACCTTCGCCTTCAGGTAGTCCTAGTGCTTTAGGGTCTTCATTGTATACATATCCAGCCATAACATCAGTATTCCACTTAGCTTCTTCCGCCTCTGTTGGAACACGACCATTATTAATAGCTCTACCAATATGAGACTCATTTACAAAGTAGTTACCTGATTTACCATTCTTAACAGGGTAAGAAACACCACCGTCAATACTTGGGTTTCCATTAACGCCATCGCTAAATGTTGGAGTTGATTCGCCACCAACACAACCTACAGCAAGTAGTGCAATAGCAGCTACTGAAGTAGAAATGATTAATTTACGATCTAATTTGAACATGATTTACCTTCCCTGTTTCTGTTACTTCCCAAGTCTCAACTGCATTTCTATGATATACAGCTTCTACACCCATTATCTTAGTCTCTTCATCGATTGTTGGTTGAATATAGCCAGCATCATCCATTGCGCGAGACGTAAGTAAAAGTGTTTCACCTTTTTTGTAAGTATGCATGATACTCCAACGAGTCCATGACTTCTGAAGTACTAAACCTTTAAGTTTTGCTTCTTCATAGTTCTTACCACCGTCAAAAGAGATATCAACACCAGTAATAGTACCCATACCTGACCATGCAAGACCTTCGATTTCAACAGTAGCACCATCTTCTAAGTGTGACCAATCAATCTCTGGAGATGGAGAAGTTACAGTAGAGTTTACTTCATTCGCATAGAAATGTTGAATAGCTTTACCAGTTGGCTTAAGGTCTGTATACTTAGAAGTCTCTTCTTTAGCATACCAAGGCTCAACGGCAAATTCTAATCTACGTAACCATTTAACACATAAGTTACCTTCCCAACCTGGAACAAGTAGTCTTGCTGGATAACCTTGCTCAGGACGAAGAGCTTCACCATTTTGTCCCCAAACGATCATTGCATCGTCAAGAACTTTATCTACAGGAATAGTTCTACCCATTTTAGAGTTGTCAGAACCTTCCGCTAGCATCCATTGCGCTTCTGGCTTAAGACCTAAGTCTTCTAAGATAGTCTTGATGTAAACACCAGTCCACTCAGCAGACGCCATAAAACCTTTAGCAAATTGAACAGAGTTGAACTGTGGCCCTCTCCATTCTTGTCCACCATTCGCTGGACATTCGATAAAGTGAGTACGAGTTACGCTTGGGTAACGCTTTAGTTGCTCTAAAGTAAGAACAATAGGCTTCTCAACTAAACCGTGTATCATTAAACGAAATTCAGTAGGATCTACATGCGCAGTACCACCATGTGAGCGAGAAAAGAAAAGACCATTTGGAGTGATGATTCCTTGAGACTCGTGTATTGGAGTAACGGCAATAGACGCTCTAAAGTTACCAGAAGAAAGTAATGAAGTACTTCTTCTTGTAACATTATGCTCGTAAGGTGAAGGAACACCATATAGGTTTGTAGTTATAGGATCTCCCCAAACTTGCCCCCATTTTGTATGATGCATGATGGCAGGATCGCCTTCACCAGTTGCTTCATTTGATAAAAGTGTTGTTCCAGCTAAAGCTGTAGCTGAAAAAGCAGCCGCTTTTCTGAAAAAGTCTCTTCTATCGATAGTAGTTTCTTCTTGAGATTTTTTATTATTCACATTGTCTCCTTTGTAGTCTGTTAATTAGTTATATTTAAATTATTACTTTAGGTCATTTTTAAGTTATGCTAAAGTTATTACCCACATATTATGCCATCTTTTTCTTAAATTGATTGCATATAGTTGTGAAATGAATAATGATTATAAGTAGCAGCGATGATTGGGCTTTTAAGAGTTACGAAATGAAACAATGCGACAAAGGTTTTTATCTATTTTTTATGATACTTAGTATAAGATAATTCTCATTCTCATTATCTAGATAAAAAGAAATAGTGAGATTCTCATGTTCCACATCTTTAATATTTTCATCATCAAAGTAGATGGATTTTTTATATTTATTAGCTTTTGTCGGAATATTTATAATAATAGTATCAAGGTAGAGTTTAAAGCTTTTTGTCGCTTGTTTATCTTCAGTCATATAATCTTGGAGAATTTCTTTGAGTTGTTTCTCATAGAGCGGAGTACAAAATATATTCATTATTTTTGTACTTCTTGAAGCCAAAGCGATATTTCTTTCATACTTGTAAAGTAAAGCTTGTATTGAGATGTGTCTTTTTTGTAGTTGGCTATCTCTTCTAGGATAGTTTCTTGCATTTTTTTATTCATAAAGTTCGTTTACTTCATCTGAGTGCAGTTTTATATCTTCAAGCGCATCTTGATAAACTTCGAGCTTACTGTCTAAATCTTCTTCTGCTTGCTCATCCAGTGCTGCGTCATTAAGCGTCTCAAGCATCGAGAATGACTTAAATGGCGTTCCATGTTTATAAACCAGTTCACCACCATCTTTACCCTGTAAGAATGTTGCCGCCGTTACTATCAGTAAAAGTACGATGGCTACTACTTCTAACGTAAATTTATTGAGTTTAGATCCTATTAGTTTTAATAGAGCGAGAAATGACAAGGAAATAGCAAGGTAAAGACCTAGATTTTTATGTTCTACTAGTTCGTGTTGTCCCGCTTCGCTTAAATAGTTATATATTTCAGGTCCAGCTTGGTTTCCTGTATACCACGCGCCAACCATAGCTAATGCGGCAACTCCAATTGAACCTGAGGAAATTTTCCCTAAAAGTTCTCCTCTTGTTATAAGGTACATAATTCCAAAGACTGAAGCTACAACTGGCAAAACTATGGCGAAATGCGCTATTGCAGGGTGTAGCATCATTATTTATCCTTTGTATCTATGACATCTTTAGCAGATTTAATAGCTGTGCCTAAGGCTGCTTTAGCAAGACCTAGTGCTTGGATACCCATGCGTTTAGCTTCTTTGGCTCTTGGAGATTTCATTGCCATATCTGCTTTTTTAACAGCATTTTTTGCAAAAGACGCAAATCTCATTCTCATCACTTCGGCCGTTTCTTTAGAGATATGAACAAGCTCTTCTAAGTCATATGACATATCTTTGTTAATCTGTAGAAGAATCGTATTTATTTGCGCTGTGTTGTGAGCGGCCTGAGTTGAGACAACCTGAGAGAAAAGAGTATCAGTTTGGTTTAAATCCTCTATGATGGTGTCATAATCCTCTATAAGTATATGTTTCGCTTCCATTGGCATAAATGTAAGTCTCTTTTTAAACCTGTCTATGGAACGAACTAAACCACTTCTCATTCCCTTTAGAGTAGCGCGAAGTATGCCATCCGCTCTGTTTGGAGTTGCCTCTGCGATATCTATGGCCGTTATTAATATAGTTGATAAAATCTTTCTTACGCGAATAGTATTTAGGGAGCCTTCTTTTATAGACTCGAATGTTATCTCTTTTATGACTTCTATGATTGTTTCAGATATATCTCCATCACTATCTTTTTCTAGCGCTGAAATAATTGCGGATTCAACCATTTCACTTAGTATGTCATAAAGATCGATTGACTGTAGTTTAACTTGGTGAAGTTTTAAGACAAAAGATGGATTTGAAGCAAGTTCACTTTCTAGAGTGTTAAACACATTGTATTTAGCATTCTGAAGCGCTTCAGATTTCTTTTCAAGTTCGCGATCTATCGCTTCTTTTTGTTCAAGAAGTTTTGCAACATCTTTATTTAACTCATCTGTTTCTATATCAACTATGGTCGTTGCCAACTCTTTAACGTCTTCTAGAGACGCTTCATATAAGTCAAGCTTAGAGTTGATTACAAGAGAAGAAATTCTTTGATTTAATGTATCAAGTTTTTTGTTATAAAGTTCTTTGAGAGTGTCACTGTTCATGGAGTTTACCTTTTAAAGTACCATTTTTATGGCACTATGCTTTTTAAGTGCTTCGAAAATAAAAGTTCTATCGTCTTCATTATGCACTAATAAATCTAAATTCATGCTTGTATATTTACCTGATTTTGATTTATTTGAATGAGTGAGCTTATGATCACGCTCGTCTATTACATCTCTAATGGCTTGCTCAAGAGCTTTTTTTTCACTGGCAATAACCTTATAGCACCATGTACAAGGGTATTCTAAAACAACTTCTTTCTCACTATCGTTTAAAATTTCCATTTTTTCCTCCTGACTTTTCTTCTAGTTGTACATTTCGGATAACCATACCTTTATCGATAGCTTTAACCATGTCGTATATAGTTAAAAGACCAATGCTTGTACCAGTAAGCGCTTCCATCTCCACACCTGTCTGACCTGTAAGTTTAGCAGTTACCGTGAGTTTAAAACCAGGGAGTTGCTCGAGTTCGTCTACATCACAGTTAATGCCACTTAGGTTGAGGGGATGACACATAGGAATAAGATCACTTGTTTTTTTAACACCCATGATTGCAGCGATAACTGCAGTTTGTAAAACAGGGCCTTTTTTCGTTTTTTCAGTGACAATGGCATCATAAGCATCTTGGCTCATCTCTATAATACCACTTGCAATTGCTATACGCGTTGTTTGACTTTTGTCGCTTACATCGACCATTTTTGGTCTTTGGTTGTCATCTAAATGTGTGAGGTTCATAGTAAAATCTTTTTGTTTTTTACTATTATAGCAAAAGTATGGCAATCTAGCTTGTGAGCTTCCTAAAGAGATGATAGTTTGATTTTTTAAGCGCTTTTTTTATGAGTTTTTCGGGACATTCGTTTACATCTAACCATATGCCAGATGGGCACTGTATTTCTAAGGAGTCTGATGTTTGGAGTTTTAGAATTTGTTTCTTTGTTAGAATTTCATTAGTTTCTTGCATGTGCATATCATTCAAGTCTATGTCTTTTTTGTAAAAAACTGTTTGGTAGACATCATTGGAAGATGCCCAGTCCGGATAACCTTCTACCGTATAATGAACTTTCTTTTTTTTACTTTTATAATTAACGGAAAAGATATGAAAGCCATCAATACGAAATTTTTTTGGTAGGACAAAATCAACTATTCCATCACCATATATAATACTGAAAACTTCTTCTTGAACATTCACTTTATTAAAGTATGCCATTTATACTCCTTATGTTTTGTGAAAAAATTATATGATTTTGTGGTTACAATATGGATACATGCTATAAAAGTTTGAGTGCTTCTTTATAGTCTTCTGGCTTATTGAGGTTTAAAAATGTTTGATTATCTACATATTCAACATATTCTGTTCTTGAATTTTTGAGTAAGAATCCAAGTTTGTGATTTTCATTTTCTTGCATCTCGTGAAACTTTACTTCTAATGAACGATGATAAATACCAGATAGTGGCTGTATCCCATGCTGTGTCTTTGCTATTGTGGCATCATTATTTGAGTTGTCGGCATTGAAGAGTTTTTGAATGACATCGAAGTTTATAAATGGAGAGTCTACGCTTATGGCAAAAAATCTATCCGCGTCCAGTTCTTTAAACGCAGAGACAAAACCAGCAGTTGGGGCAAAGACATTCGAAGTTTTATCATCTTCTAAGAAGTTAGCTTGGAAATCAAACTTACTTTTGTCTTTACATGAGATGTATACATGTGAAAATATTTTGCTTAAACGCGAGAGTTGAAATTCTGTGAGCGTTTTGAATTCACCAAAGGGGAGAAGAGCTTTGTCCTCTCCCATTCGGCTGCTTTTTCCACCTGCGAAGATTACGCATGGAATGTCAATCATGACTATCTAGGGTCTGAGATATAACCAGTTATAGCCGAAATTGCCGCAACGGCGGAGTTTGCTAGATAAACTTCAGATGAACGTGAACCCATGCGACCAACGAAGTTACGGTTTGTTGTTGAAACAGCTACTTCGTTATCACCAAGAATTCCCATATATCCACCAAGACAAGCGCCACAAGTTGGGTTTGAAACAACGCCACCCGCATCGATGATGATATCCATATACCCTAGTTTGTAAGCTTCTTTGAGAATTTTTTGAGTTCCAGGAGTTACGATAAGGCGTACGTCCTCATGAACTTTCTTGCCTTTAAGAATCTCAGCTGCAGTTTTTAAATCGCCTAAACGACCATTTGTACAGCTTCCTATAAAAGCTTGATCGATTTTTATTTTATCTGCAACCGCTTGTGTGATTGAGTGACCATTTGATGGCAAAAATGGATAAGCGATAACAGGTTCAAGCGCGGCAATATCTATGTCTAAAGTAAGACAGTAAGTAGCATCTTCATCAGACTGGTGAATACGAGGTTCGCGCGCTAAGTTTTTATCCGCTAAGAACTCCGCAGTTACGTCGTCATACGCAACGATACCACTTTTAGCACCTGCTTCGATTGCCATATTACACATTGAGAATCTATCGTCCATGTTTAAGTGAGGAATTGTACTCCCCGTAAACTCTAAAGTTTTATAAAGCGCGCCATCAACACCGATTAAACGGATGATTTCTAAGATGATGTCTTTACCCGTTGTATGCTTTGCCGGTTTACCACTAAGGTTTACTTTGATAGACTCAGGAACTTTAAACCAGTTTCCTCCAGTTATCATTGCAAACGCCAAGTCAGTTGAACCCATACCTGTAGAGAACGCTCCAAGCGCGCCGTGCGTACAAGTATGTGAATCTGCACCAATGATAATATCACCAGGAACGATAAGACCTTTCTCTGGTAAAAGAGCATGCTCGATTCCCATGTCCTTTTCGTCAAAAAAGTTTTTAAGCTTATGTTCTTTTGCAAATACGCGAGAAATTTTAGCTTGGTTCGCGGAAGCGATGTCTTTTGCTGGAATAAAGTGATCTAGAACTATTGAAAATCCATCTGGATTTGCTAGTTTAGTCGCGCCACTTAGGTTAAACGCAGAGATGGAAATGGGAGTGGTAATATCGTTTCCGATAACCATATCGATGTTAGCACGGATGATTTCACCCGCTAAAACTTCGCGACCTATATGTTGTGAGAATATTTTTTCAGTTATTGTTTGTGCCATAAGGATGTACCTCTTATATATGTTTTAATTTTTCGATTATAGCATAAGAGAATTAAACCTTGTGTTTTATAACTTTTTTCATAAATTCAGTTGAACAGAAAAACATCGCTACAAAGATAGGGTTAAGAGTAACATTGTCATCCTCTACTGTATCAAACGCTTTAAAGTTAAATCCTTCACCATCATTTGGATTTTGTGGCGTTACTGTGAATTCTACAGGTGTTAAAGTTCTTATCATATTTATAATGTTTTTCTTTTTCTTAGCACTTTGTTCGTTTAAAATGTTAAAGTCTGGATTCTCAGAGCTTCTGTGCGCCGCAAGAATAGAATCTAATATCTCTACCTTATCTTTAAACACTACCTTATTCCATTTTATTATTGTATTCTCAGATGAAACTTGACAGCCCTTAAACATTAGAGCGTTTGGTTTTTTTAATTTCATTGATTCCATTAGTGCTAAAAGAAAGTTAGTACCACCTATGTTTTCAGACGCTTTGATCATAAAAAGATGGATAAGAGCTTTTGTCTCTTCGCTTTGTTTGTTAAAATTACACATATTATATTTCCTTGTTGTTAGTGGAATTATAGCATCATTCCACTCTGTTTTAATTCTTAAGCTAAAAGTACTATCAGCTTTGCTTAAGCGAATCATAATCTCAAAGCTATTATCATGTCAAAAGTAAAAGAGGACAAAAATTGTCTTGTTTAAAAAGAGTGATAATCATTCTTAAATAAAGAGGTATAAAATGAAAGTATATTTAGATAACAATGCTACTACGATCTGTGATCCAAAAGTAGTAGAAGCTATGCAACCATTCTTTAGTGAAATATATGGTAACCCCAACTCACTTCACAAATTTGGTACGGCGTCACATCCAGCTATCAGTACTGCAATTGATCAAGTTTACACTGCTCTTAATGCAAACGATAATGATGATATCGTTTTTACGTCATGTGCAACAGAGTCAAATAACTGGATTTTACAATCTATATGGATTGATAAAATTTTAAATGGTGATAAAAACCATATCGTAACAACGGAAGTAGAGCACCCTTCTATTCTTTCCACTTGTAAGTTTTTAGAAGACCAAGGCGTTAAAGTTACATACCTTCCAGTAAATGAGCAAGGTGTTGTTGAAGTACATACTGTAAAAAGTTTTATTACAGACAAAACTGCTTTAGTTTCGATCATGTGGGCTTCAAATGAAACTGGTATGATTAACCCAATTAAAGAAATTGGTGAAATTTGTAAAGAAAAAGGTGTTCTTTTCCATTCAGACGCTGTTCAAGCAATTGGAAAGATACCTGTTGATTTACAGGATGTTCATCTTGACTTTGCATCTTTTTCGGCACATAAATTTCATGGACCAAAAGGAATAGGCGCTCTTTATATTAAAGATTCGCAAGAGCTTTCCCCTTTAATGCATGGTGGTGACCAAATGGGTGGTCGTCGTTCGGGTACTTTAAATGTACCATATATTGTTGGAATGGGTCTAGCAATGGAACTTGCAACAAAAAATATTCAAGCTACAATGGCTTCAATTAGAGCTAAACGTGACCGTTTAGAAGATGCTATTTTAGAACTTAGTGACACATTCGTAATTGGTGACAGAAACAACCGTACTCCAAACACTATTTTAATATCCGTTAAGGGTGTTGAAGGTGAAGGTATGCTTTGGGACCTAAACAATGGCCAAATTGGAGCATCAACTGGTTCAGCTTGTGCATCTGCAGACCTAGAAGCAAACAGTGTTATGTTAGCAATTGGCGCAGACAATGAACTTGCTCACACTGGTATCCGTCTTTCACTTTCACGTTTCACAACAGAAACTGAGATTGATTACACAATATCACATTTTAAAGGTGCAGTAGGTCGTTTAAGAGCGATTTCAAGTTCATTTGCAAAACAGAAACCAACGGTAGGTGGAGAGGTTCAAGAATGCGAACTTCACCATCACTAAAAAGCGCTAAAAAAAGCAACTAGTTGCGCGAGCTCTCTGCTGAAGAGAACCAAGCGTTAGCGTAGGTATCGGGACGAGTTCCGATACTGTGATAAATAATCAAAAAGGAAAATATTATGGCAAAAGCAGACATATTAAACGAGTCTTTATGGGACGCGTATTCTAACAAAGTAACAACATTAATGAACAACCCTCAACATCAAGGTGAAATCTTTGACGCTGAAGCAACAGAACGTGGTAACAAACTTATTGTTGCTGATTTTGGTGCAGAATCTTGTGGAGATGCAGTACGTTTATACTGGGAAATTGATCCTAAGAGCGATACTATTATCAACTCTAAATTTAAGTCTTTTGGTTGTGGTACAGCTATCGCATCTTCTGATGTTATGACTGAACTTTGTATTGGCAAAACAGTTCAAGAGGCTGTTAAAATTACGAACATCGACGTTGAGCTTGCTCTTCGTGATGATCCAGAAACACCTGCCGTTCCACCTCAAAAAATGCACTGTTCAGTAATGGCTTATGACGTTATTAAAAAAGCGGCTGGCCTTTACATGGGTGTTGACGCTGAGAGTTTTGAGACTGAAATCATCGTTTGTGAATGTGCTCGTGTTTCTATGGGAACGCTTGTTGAGGTTATTAAGTTAAACGACCTTAAAACTATTGGCGAGATTACAGACTACACTAAGGCTGGTGGTTTTTGTAAGTCATGTATCAAACCTGGCGGACACGAAGCTATGGATTACTACTTAGTAGATATCTTAGCTGACACTAGAAAAGAAATGGACGAAGAGAAAATGAAAGCTTCTGCTGATGCTATAGCAGCTGGTGGTGGTAACTTTGAAGAAATGACTCTTGTTCAGCAAATTAAAGCTGTTGATGCGGTTATTGATGACAGTGTTCGTCAATTCCTTATCATGGATGGTGGTAACGTTGAAATTATTGACATCAAAAAAGCTGATGAGAACATAGACATTTATATTCGTTACTTAGGTAACTGTGATGGTTGTTCATCATCTGCTACTGGTACACTTTATGCGATAGAGTCTACTCTTCAAGAGAAACTTTCAAGTAAAATTCGCGTTTTACCTATCTAATTTTTAATAAACCTCCTTCGCGAGGTTTATCTAATCAAAAGTATAAAAAATGAGTATAAAACTCTACGAAGACATAGCTGACTCTTTAGTAAAAGATGGCTATATCATTATAAGAAACACTTTTAACTCCTCTCTAATCAACTCTCTTACAAAATTCGCTCAAGATGAAAAAAACTACAAAATCGCAGGTATTTCTAGTACCAAGAACCTCCATGTGGACAACTCTAAACGCAGAGATAGAACTCTTTGGCTAGATGAAGATTCTGGTGTGCAGAGTGAATACTTAGAGTTTTGTAATGGTTTACGAGAGTATCTTAACCGGTCACTTTATTTGGGACTCACATTTTATGAATCTCACTTTGCCATATACGATAAGGGTGATTTTTATGAGAAGCACTTAGACTCCTTTAGAGGGGAGAAAAACCGCATAGTCACTACCGTTTTTTATCTTAACAAAGATTGGGATAAAGAAGATGGAGGGGAGTTGCTAATATATGATGAAAATGATGCTCTCATCGAAACGGTAATTCCAAATGAAAATACTTTAGTAGTGTTTTTAAGCGATAAGTTTCCTCATGAAGTTCTTCCCTCTATGTCTAAACGCCACTCAATAGCAGGTTGGTTTAGAGTAGATTAATCGCTATACTTTCACTTATGAAAAAAATAGATTTTATAGAGCTAGGTGGAACACTCTTTGTTCCCGCCTCACATCAAAAACTCGGAGACATTGTTACAAGAAAGGTTTTTAAAAACCTCAAAAGTCTTGTTATAGACTTTGAAGATGGTTTGGAACTCGGCACGCTTGATCAAAGTATGAAAAAGCTTGCGGAACATCTAGAGTCATTGAGCACAGAGAGACCTTTCATCTTTCTAAGAGCGAGAGATGAGCGACATCTAGAAGAACTTGTCGCACTCGAAAATATTTTAAAAATAGATGGATTTGTGTTAGCGAAGTTCTCACTTTTAAATGCGCAAAGGTATTTGAGTATTTTAGAAAATAGAGACTTTGTCATAATGCCAAGCATAGAAGGCAAAGAGCTTTTTAACCAGAACGACTTACTCAAGTTACGAGAGATACTGCTAGCCCATAAAGAGAAAATAGTGTTAGTGCGTTTTGGATTGGAAGATATGCTCAGACAGTTGAGCATGAAACGCGGCTGTGAAGATTCTATCTTTGACATTAGCGCTACAAACGCTACCATAGGTATGTTTATAGCTATTTTTAAAAGTAGCGGTTTTGGTATTAGTGGTGGTGTTTACCCCTGTTTCAAAGACGAAGACGGGTTTAAAAAAGATGTCAAACGCGACCTAAAAGAGGGACTCTTCTCTAAAACAATCATCCATCCAAATCAGATAGAGATTATAAATGAACTGTATAAAGTCACAAGAGAAGAGTTTGAAAACGCAAACGCTATATCTAAAAGCGAAGAGGTTGTTTTTAACCTAAAGGGAGAGATGGCAGAGAAAATAACTATGAGTCCACACTCGAAAATAATTCTAAAAAGAGCAAAAATATATGGAATACTGGATGAATAAATGTATAATAAGACTATGAAAGAATTTGACAAAAAACATATACTCCACCCTTACGCATCGTCTACTCCACTTGCTGATATGGAACTAGTAAAGTCCGCTAGTGGCGTTTACTTAGAACTTGAAGATGGCAGAAAAATCATAGACGGCATGAGTTCTTGGTGGTCCGTTATTCATGGTTATAATGTTAGCGAGTTAAATATTGCGGCGCATGAACAGCTTAGTAAAATGAGCCATGTTATGTTTGGTGGTTTAACCCATGAACCCGCAATGAAACTAGCCCAAACACTTATAGAGATAACAAGTCCCTCATTGGAGCATATCTTTTTTAGCGATTCTGGTTCAGTCTCAGTTGAAGTGGCTTTAAAGATGGCGTTTCAGTATCATAACTCTCAAGGTAACAAAGAAAAAACTAAAATTCTTAGCTTTAGCAAGGGTTACCATGGCGATACTTTTGGGGCTATGTCTGTATGCGATCCTGTGACAGGAATGCACTCGGCGTTTGAGGGCATACTTCATAAAAACATATTTGCCAAAGAACCTGAATGTGGTTTTGATGCGGAGTGGAATGAAAAGCACATAGAAGACTTTAAAACAAAACTTCATAACAACCACAAACAGATAGCCGCCGTTATAATTGAACCAATAGTTCAAGGCGCAGGCGGAATGAGAATTTACTCTCCACAATTTTTAAAGAGAGTGAGAGAACTTTGTGATGAATATGGCGTCTTGCTTATCTTAGATGAGATAGCTACGGGCTTTGGTCGCACAGGAAAACTCTTCGCTTATGAGCATGCAAAAATAGAACCGGACATACTTTGCGTAGGAAAGGCTTTGACTGGTGGCTACATGTCTCTAGCCGCTACTCTAACAAGTAAAAAAGTGATGCAAGGAGTAGAGACAGGTGGTAATGTTTTAATGCATGGACCAACCTTTATGGCAAATCCTCTTGCATGTGCTGTGGCAAACGCGAGCCTTGAACTTCTTTTAAATTCTCCATGGCAAACAAAAGTTTTAGACATCCAAACGCAACTAAAACAAGAGCTAAAAGAGTGTGAAAGTTTAGAAATAGTAAAAGAAACAAGAGTTCTTGGGGCCATAGGAGTTATAGAATTAAACAAAGAAGTTGACTTAGCTTACATGACCCCTGCATTTATAAAACAAGGTGTTTGGGTGAGACCATTTTTAAATCTTGTTTACATTATGCCTCCCTATATAATCTCAAAAGAAGAACTTACCAAACTCTGTAGTGCATTATTTACGGTGATAAAAGAGTTTGAGGAAAATACAAAGTGAGTAAAAATATGAAATACCAATCCCTTCCAAATGCAAGTCTTGAGAGTGCGGATATAATCATCCTCCCCATACCTCATGAGCAAACAGTGTCAGGAAAAGGCGGGACGGCAGGCGCACCCCAAGCGATTTTAGAGATAGGCGATGACTTGGAGTTTTACGAAGAAGACGCAAAATGGTCGCCTACAAAGTATATGAAAGT
>CAWUTM010000048.1:0-4328 GCA_963925755.1 uncultured Sulfurimonas sp.
TCTTATGCACAACAAGCAAAAGCTTCAATTGATTTTAGAGGTGGAACAAATACTGATATCGATGCTTCATACATTGATGTTGCAGTTGGTACGAAAATAAATGGAATCATTGCTGGAATAGAATATGAAAAGCTTGGACAAGCAAATGGTTCAAGTACTAAAGGTTTCACAACTCCTCTTGCAACTCTTCATAAATTTCAAGGATTTGCTGATGAATTTTTAGGTCAAACTAGTGGAGATAATAACAATGGACTTAAAGACATCAGCATAAAAGCTGGTTACACATCAAAAGGACTTGGAAAAGCTCTTGTAATGTATCACAAATTCTTTACTGAAGCTGGAACTGATACAGACTTAGGTTCTGAAATTGATGCACTCTATGCTAATAGCATCCCTGGAGTTAAAGGGCTAAAAGGCTTAGTAAAAGTTGCTTACTATGTTGCAGGAGACCAAGGAATAGGTCACAATGATGATAATGCAAAAGCATGGGTACAACTAGATTACAAATTTTAGTCAATTAGTTACAAGTTAGTTTAAACTAAATTTTCAGATATCCCCTTTAAGCAAAGGTTCTCCTCCCTTTGCTTAAAGTCATTCAAAAAGATGCTTGTAATTTCTCTTTTTTAATACATAATTCCTCTAGAATATGTATCTATTTTACAAATCTGCCTTTGGCATCATGACGTTTGTAAACTTTATGCTACTATACCTACCCCTAAAATAACTAAATAAAAGATAATATAAATGATGAGCTGGATAGACTTTTTCCAACAGAAAAAAACCTGTAACATACAATTTGGACGCGGTTTAAACGCCACTATATCACCAGATGAAGAAGAACTTTTCAATCAATCTTATGAAGCATTTGAAAAAAAAGACATCCTCAACGCTTATGAATACTTTTTTCGTTCACTCATAAACTATACAAACAAAGTTGCGAATGAAAATATCATTCTTGATAGAAAAAAAGACGAGTTACATTTTGTAATCTACCAAGGAAGTGCAAAAATAAATGGTGTAGTTACACAAAATAGTTTACATGCTGAAGTTTCAATAGTTAAAAGCCAAAGTGCTTCTGTTGCTCTAAAGCGCTACATACTTGAGCGAAACTACCAACTTACTTATGTAAATTACTTTAGTGATGGTGAGGAAATAAAACTCAAACTCTACCTAGACAACATCACACTTTCTCCTCAAAAGATCTTTTATCCACTCAGAGAATTAGCCCTGAACTCTGACTTTGACAAAGAACACATACGGGGTGAGTTTAATGATGTCACCCTTGAAGAAGTTTCACACATTACTCAGCTTCCAACACAAGAGCTACAAGAGAAGTTTAAACTCTTAAAAATTTGGATCCAAGAGTTAAATGCAAAAGTCCTGACACTTCCATCAAATGACAATTCTGGGATGCAATCTTTTTTATATCTAAATATCTTTTTTAAGATTGACTACTTGCTCCTTCCTCGATGTAAGATGTATGTTAAGCTCTCAAAAAAAATACAAGAGTACTTTGGGAATGAAAATGAAACAGTAGAAGCTAAAAATGAAGAGCTAAAAAAATATCTTTTAAAACTTCAAGAGATGGAGTTTTCAGAATTTTCACAAAGTTTTTATAATGCCAAGTACACTTTCACAGCAATAGAAAAGTCATCTTATGATGAGTTTAATTTATTTGTAAAAGAATCTCTTATTAAAATAAGATGGTATAAAAACAACAGGTATGGACAAATAATTCCAACAATTTATAGATATATTGCTTTTTATTCACTTTATAATTATGGAATGAACGTAGTCCTACAAGAATTACTTCATACGCTTGTAGTCATTCAAAACACATCATTTTTTTCTGCTTTAAATTGTGATATACTTTATGATGAGAAGAAACAATCTTTTGCAAAACGCGAGATAATATCTAAACTACAGAATATTGCCTCATCCAATAAAGGGCAGTATAAATCTCTTAAAATTGACACAGACTCTTTAAACTTTAAATCAATGAATGAATTTAATAATAGCTATTATCTTTTGTTACAAAATCTAAACTTCGAGGAAGTATAAATATGAATACTCAATCAATTTTAGAAACTTACATAGAAAACATCATGCAAATCATGACTCCTTATGGGACAGGAACAGGGTTTATAATAGACAATGTCATTATTACAAATTCGCATGTGGTTGGAGGGTTAAAAGAAGTTGTAATCAGTGCTAAAAAGGTTAAGCGCACTATTGCAAAAGTGATTTATGATGACCCTTACTATGACCTTGCTTTTATAGAATACAACTTTTTAAAACCAAAAAATCCACTCAAACTTGCTTCAGATATGGTAGAAGATGGTGATGTAACTATAGCGATTGGACATCCTTATGGACTTAATTATACAGCGACAGAGGGGATAGTTTCTCGAGCTGTAAGACTTCAAGGAGATCTTGAATATATTCAAATAGATGCTGCAATCAACCCTGGGAACAGTGGGGGCCCACTTCTTAACGAAAAAGGAGAGGTCACAGGAGTAAATACCTTTATCATTCAAAATGCTAATAACCTTGGATTTTCTCTTCCATATTTTTATCTTAGAGAAGCTCTTGATGCTTTTGGCAGTCAAAAATCCGAGGAGATTATAAAGTGTCCTTCATGTAAGAACCTAATAGAAGAGAGCAGTATTGAGAATGATTATTGTGCGGAGTGTGGTGTTAAGCTAGAAGTAGCAAGACAAAGACGAAAAGGCTACAATCCAACAGGACCCACAAAACTACTTGAAGAAATACTAGCTTCGCAAAATATAAATGTCACACTAGCGCGTCGTTCTCAAGCCTCATGGAGAATAGATGAGGGGAGTGCGCGTATAGACATCAACTACTACGACAACGGTATTATCATCGGTGATAGTAAGCTATGTGCCATTCCTAGACAAAATATTGATAAGGTTTATGAGTATCTATTAAAAGAGAATGATAAACTTTCATACTTACAATTTTCCATAAATGAAAATAGCATCTATTTATCTTACTTGATTGTCGACTCTTCATTGACGTTAAATGAAGGAAAAACTGCTATAAGTAGACTTATAAAACAATCAGATGTCTATGATGACATTTTAATAAATGAATATGGGGCAATAGCCCAGAAACGCGACGAAGAAGATTAAAATAAAAAAGGAAAGAATATGTCAAAATTTTTAACATTTCAATGTGATTTAGAAAGCTTTATAAAAGAACTACACAAGATAATAGAAGCTAATAATAAAGAGGTAGAAAGTTTACTGCAACAAAAAACGAAAACATATCTCTCGTTTGTCAAACCAATGCAAATAATAGAAGAAGAATTAGAGAATTTTTTCACACCTCTATCACATCTTAATTCTGTTAACAATTCTAATGAAACGCAGAAGGTATATAGTGATTCCCTACCAATTATAACTGAGTATTCAACAAAACTTTCTCAAAATATAGACATCTACAAGAGTTATAAAGAAATATTTGAAAATGAAAAAGAGAGTCTCAACTATGAGCAAAAAAGAGTGGTAGAACTCAACATTCAACATTTTGAATTAAGTGGCGCGCATTTAGATACTGCGACTAAAAAAAGATTAGAAGAGATAAATATTCGCAAAAGTGAGTTAAGTAATGACTTTTCACAAAACTTACTAGACGCAACAAATGCTTTTGAATATATTATAGAAAATGAAGAAGATGTTGATGGAATACCTCAAAGTGATAAAGAGAGTGCAAGGTTCGTAGAAGATGACATAACAAAATACAAGTTTACGCTACAAATGCCATCATACATAGCGTACATGACATATGGCAAGAACCGTGAAATTAGAGAAAAACTTTACAAAGCATATGTAACTCGTGCTCCCCAGAATGCAAAACTTATAGATGAAATTTTAGCGCTAAAAGATGAAATGAGTAAACTTTTGGGGTACGAGAATTATGTTGCTTATTCATTAGTTTCAAAAATGGCTAAAGATGATAAGGAAGTACTTGGATTTTTAAATACTCTTCTTATCAATTCTAAAGAACAAGCCGTAAAAGAATTAATAGAGCTACAAAGTGTTGCACCTCAAGCATTACAAAGCTATGACACTGCATTTTATGCGGAAATCTTGAAAAAAGAGCAATATGATATAGATGAAGAAGAGTACCGCCCGTACTTTGAGCAACAAAGTGTTGTCAATGGAATGTTTACTTTTTTAGATAAACTTTTTGGTATTAAATTTGTAGCTATTGATGAAAATCTTTGGGATGAAAAAGCTCGCTCATACGAACTGCATGTATCAGGAAAGATTCAAGCAAAAATCTTCTTAGATCTAGAAGCGAGA
>CAWUTM010000049.1:0-5238 GCA_963925755.1 uncultured Sulfurimonas sp.
AAAATACAAAGGACTAAGTGGTTTTCCCATAGGTACGCAGGGAGATGTTCTCTCTTTAATGTCTGGAGGTTTTGATTCTACCGTAGCATCTTATTTAACTATGAAACGCGGTATAAAAACACACTTCGTCTTTTTTAACCTTGGTGGTAATGCCCATGAAATAGGTGTTAAGCAAGTAGCTCTTTATCTCTGGTCAAAGTTTGGCTCTTCTCATAAGGTTAAGTTTGTTACTGTTGATTTTCAAGATGTGATAGAGGAGATATTTCGTTCAACTCCACCTACATACATGGGTGTTGTACTCAAACGTCTTATGCTTATGGCATCAGAAAAAGTGGCAAACGATATGGAAATAGACGCTCTTGTGACAGGTGAAAGCGTTGCTCAAGTTTCAAGTCAAACGCTACGAAATCTTGCGCTTATAGATGAAGTAAGCAACATGCTTATACTGCGTCCTCTTTCCACTATGAACAAGCCTGAAATCATCTCTATAGCAAACGACATTGGTACGCGCCAGTTTGCTGAGACTATGCCCGAATACTGTGGTGTCATCTCTCAAAACCCCATCATTCACGGTTCTTTTAAACGCATGGAGAAAATAGCGCAAAAGTTTAACTACGAGGTGCTAGATAATGCCGTTACTAACGCTAAATCCATCTATGTTCATGACATTATCGACGATGTAAAAAATCTAGAAGCGATTGAAGTAGTTGATGATTTAACTGCTGGCGATTATATAGTTATAGATATACGCCCAGAAGATGAGTGCATAGAAACTTCGTGCCAAA
Organism: uncultured Sulfurimonas sp.; assembly: GCA_963925755.1. Classification (GTDB taxonomy): domain Bacteria; phylum Campylobacterota; class Campylobacteria; order Campylobacterales; family Sulfurimonadaceae; genus Sulfurimonas. The sequence goes on from CAWUTM010000049.1 coordinate 786, forward strand.
ACATCAAAATACCTTTTCATAAGCTAAAAAAAGAGTTCCCAAAACTCGAGCAAGACAATGAGTACCTACTCTACTGTGAAAAAGGCATCATGAGTCAACTTCACGCTCAGTATCTACGGGATGAGTACAAGTGTGAGAATGTTAGGGTTTATAGACCAAAAGCGTAACCCTTAAGAAGTTTAAAGTATATCTATCATAATTGTTATTTTTTAGTTTTCCTCTATATACTATAAGTTATAATAAAAAAAAGCGAGGTGATTGATATGCTTTGTAAAAACATTACAACTCAACTTAACAAGCAACTAAACCTAGAATTTTTCTCTTCTTATCTCTATCTTAGTATGTCTGCATGGTGCACAAAGAATGGTTACAATGGCAGTGCCAACTGGTTTATGATACAACATGAAGAAGAACGTCTACATGCATTTAAAATTTATGACTATATGTTAGATCAAGGGAGTGAAATTGATCTTTTAGAGATGAAAAGACCAAAGATTAAATATACTTCTCTTTTAGAGTGTTTTGATCAAGCTTTAATCCATGAACAGAAGATGACAACCTCTCTCAATAAAATCTTAGATATTGCCTTGAAAGAGAAAGACCATGCATCTTATGGTTTTTTACAGTGGTTTGTTACAGAACAGATAGAAGAAGAGTCAAGTGTTAGTGAAATCATTTCTAAACTCAAACTTGTTGGTGATGGAAATGGAATGTTCATGGTAGATACCCAGCTCTCAGAACGAGTGATGACTACTACTAGGTAAAATATTTAAAAATGTATATCAAAATCTGTAAAAAATACTCTACAAAAAAGAAACTTATCAAGAAAGTTTTAGAGCAGTATCCAAACGCAGAAATAAAGACAAAATCTTGCATAGGCATGTGTAAGAGTTGTAAGTTACAAGTAAGTGCCGTAATCGATGGCACTAAAATAAAGAAAAAAAGTATTAAGAAGTTTTTAAAAGAGTTAGTTTATCTGCAATAGTTTTTGCCGAAATAAGAGCACCTTCTATATAACCACCATTATCATAAGAAGTTTCAGTACCAATGAAAAATAATTTTTCATTAAAGTGAGTTATAGATAGTCCATATTGAGGATGATCTCTTAGTGGAGTTTTATCTCTTTGTGAAGACGAAAACTGCTCTTCTCTCCAATCTGTAAAGTATATATTAGTTATTAATTCAGATTTATTACCAAACAATCTATGTATTTGCTCTTTTACCTTGTCTTTTATATCCGAAGTATCTACCTTGGAATTTAAAAATCCAAATAATGCAGCCTTGTCAGATGTTGATGCGTCATGAATTTCACCAAGTGGTCCTATCGGACTATAAATGAAACCACTAAGTCCCATATCCTTCCAAAATGCTTCAGTAAATTCTATGACACACTTTGCTGAGCTACCCATCCATGTGTTCGTACTCATCATTGCAGAGGAATCATCTATACTTAGACTTGGAGTATATTTTATATTTCCAACTGATAAACGCGGTGGTAGAGTAGATAATACATAGTCAGCTTCATAATGTCCATTACTAGTCTCTATATTTATCATAGTGTTTTCTTGTAAGAGTTCTATTACTTGAGTATTTTTAAATATTTTTGTATTTTGTAGTTTACTTTGAAGAGAATCTATAAGTGTTTTTAGTCCACCTTTTAATCTTGATGAAGGGGCAGCAGGCGGTGGGTTGAATCTTTGAATACCATCAGGAGCATCATAGAGAGCAACACCCTTGTCATACTGAGGAAATATTTCAAGATTCAGTTGATTAATGAGTTTTAAGCAGTTTTTTTGATGAGACCATATCCAAGATGGACCAAGGTCATGTCCATCCACTGTATGTATACGCCCACCAAGTCTATCTCTAGCTTCTAGAACAATAACATTTAATTTATTTTCTAGAAGATAAGCAGCGTATAATCCACTTATTCCAGCACCAATAATAACTACAGTTTTAATATTTGATTATCCGAGCTTAGCTGTTATAGCTGTTTCGACCTCAGATATATGAGCCGTACCATCAACAGTGATATAAGTTAAACTACTTACTGTATTTGACTGTTCTTTATAGTATCCGATAAGAGGTTGTGTAAGTTCATGATAAACCTTTAGACGGTCTAGAACAACATCTTCTTTGTCATCAGGACGCTGTACAAGTTCTTCCCCAGTTTCATCGTCTTTACCTGCAACTTTTGGTGGGTTAAACTCTAAGTGGTAAGTTCTTCCACTTGCCAAGTGAGCGCGACGACCACTCATACGTTTAACAATAACACTGTCAGCAACGTCTATTTCGATTACGGCATCTATCTCAATGCCTGCGTTTGTAACAGCATCAGCTTGAGGAAGTGTACGAGGAAAACCATCAAGAAGGTATCCATTCTTACAATCATCTTCCGCTATTCTATCTTTTACAAGACCGATGATGATTTCATCTGTCACAAGTTGTCCAGCATCCATAGCGGCTTTTGCCATTTTTCCCATATCTGTTCCAGCTTTAATTGCCCCGCGAAGCATATCACCCGTAGATATTTGAGGTATGTTGTATTTTTTTGTTAAAAATTGAGCTTGAGTACCTTTTCCAGCACCAGGAGCTCCTAATAAAATTATTCTCATGTTTTTTTTCCTAGATATTTAATATTTGTAGAATTATATACAAATGAGTTTAAGTTTGTCTAAACTACTCACCCCACCCCAGTTTCTCTTTTAAAATATCAAAGTAGTTAAACTCTTCTCTATGAATAAGTTTTGCCTTGGTTTGTGCTAGTCCTATAAGTATACTATTGCCCTGCTCTAGTTCATGCTTATCTTGTCCATCTATAATAAGAAGTGCTTTTTCCTTAGGTGTTTTCATCTCAATAGAAAATTCACCTGGAAAAACAACAGGTCTTTGCGTTAGAGAATGAGGACAGATAGGCGTAAGTGCAAAAACATTCGTAAGAGGAAACAGGACTGGTCCACCAGCAGAAAGGTTGTACGCTGTCGAGCCTGTTGGAGTAGAAACTATAACGCCATCACCAAAGTATGTGTTAAACGCCTTAGAATCAACAAGAGTCTCAACATGTATCATATTTGAAACAGAAGGACGAGTTAAAACTATGTCGTTAAACGCGTATCTTGTAATACTTTTTTCATTTTGTAAAAACTTTGCCTCTAAAACAGCTCTCTCATCAACTCTATAGTTACCATAGCTCAGCTGTTTTACAAAATCTTCAAGTTCATCAAACTTTACATCCGCTAAAAAACCAAGATTCCCTGAGTAAACGCCAAGAACAGGAATATCATACTTAAAAGAACGTCTCACTGTAGAGATGAGTGTTCCATCTCCTCCAATAGTCACTAAAATATCTGAATTTTGGCATAAAATATCAAATTCCATTCCCATAATCCCTATCATTCCAGCACTAATACTATCTATGGAGACTTCTATATCATGAGCATTGAATATCTTTTCTAATTCATAATAATTATTTTTTAATTCGGGAGTTGATGGTCTTAAAATTACACCGATTTTTTTTATAGCTTTTAGTTTCAAATTTTACTCTTTTGTATTAATCATTTCATTTATTATACTATATTTAGTTATAATCGCGAAAATTATTTATACAGGACTCTATATTTTGAGAACTCATTATTGTACAGATGTAACAGAAGAAAACGTAGGACAGGATGTTGTTCTAACAGGTTGGGCAAATAACTCTCGTGATCACGGTGGTATTATATTTATAGATTTACGTGATAAAACTGGTTTAGTTCAGTTAACTTGTGACCCAGCAGATAGTGCTGAGGCACATAAAATTGCGAATAGCGTTCGTGATGAGTTTGTTCTTATTGCTAAAGGAACTGTCCGTCTTCGTGGTGAAGGTTTAACAAACCCACGTCTAAAAACTGGTTCAATTGAAATAATAATAAATGAACTTATAATTGAAAATAAATCTGCCCCTGTTCCTTTTGTAATAGGTGATAAAAATGTTGGTGAAGAGACAACTCTTAAGTATAGATACTTAGAGCTTCGTGATCCAGATATTTACGAAGTGTTTCGTCTTCGTTCAAAAGCCGCTATTGCCGCAAGAAATATTCTTGATGCAAATGGTTTCCTTGAAGTTGAAACGCCAATCCTTACTAAATCAACTCCAGAAGGCGCTCGTGATTATCTAGTGCCTTCTCGCGTTCACAATGGTGAGTTCTATGCGCTTCCACAGTCTCCACAACTTTTCAAACAACTTTTAATGGTTGGTGGATTTGATAGATACTTCCAAATCGCAAAATGTTTTCGTGATGAAGATTTACGTGCTGACCGTCAACCTGAATTCACTCAGATAGATGTTGAAATGAGTTTTTGTACTCAAGAAGACGTTATAAAAGTGGCTGAAGACTTACTAGAAGCAATGTTCAAAGCAGCTAACATTGATGTTAAACCTCCGTTTAACCGTATTACATATAAAAATGCTATG
>CAWUTM010000050.1:0-5017 GCA_963925755.1 uncultured Sulfurimonas sp.
ACTAATGATGTCATACAAAATTGCAGCATCTTCAACATTTTGCGTCATTGGTCCGATTTGGTCAAGGCTTGAGGCATAAGCACCTAAACCATAACGAGAAACGCGACCATAAGTTGGTTTCATTCCCACTATTCCACAAAATGCGGCAGGTTGACGAATACTTCCACCAGTGTCACTTCCAAGAGCGGCAATGGCAAGACCAGCACCAACGGCCGCGGCACTGCCACCAGAACTTCCACCTGGAACTCTGTCTGCGTTTATGGGGTTGAGTGTTTTACCATAAAAGCTTGACTCAGTTGTAGAACCCATTGCAAACTCATCCATATTTACTCTTCCAAAAGGAGAAAGACCTGCGTTTGTAAGTTTATCAATTACGGTTGCGTTATAAGGAGCTATATAACCTTGAAGGATATTTGAACCTGATGTTACAGACCAGTCCTTAACTTGGATATTGTCTTTTATAGCGATAGGAACGCCATCCCCAACATTATTAACGTCTATGTAAGCGTTTAATTCAGGTTGTGCTTCGATTTTAGCTTTAAGTTCATCTTTAAATTTGTTTAATTCTTCTGTTGATAATGTGAGAGCTTTTTTTAATGTAATCACTAAATTTCCTATCTATTTTAATTAAAGTAATTGTATCTAAATGTATATTTAAGGAGTATTAACGAAGTATCTCATGTTAATGTCCGCTAGTCTGTCACCCCATGCGATGTAGGTAATTTTTCGCCCTTGTTCTACATATATATGATTGTCTAAAAAGTAGTGTTCTAGTATATTTACTATGTTGGTGGTTTTAGGAACTGTAACAATCCACACAAAACCAATTACTTTGAGTGAAGGTATCTCTTTACGACTTCTCATGATGTCTCGCAATTCTGTTTCTATGACTGTACTACTAGCTGAGTCCGTAAATTTTGACAACTCGACAAGCGCTTCAAAGTTGTCCTCATCCGTGACTTTTTTCCAACGGTCATGTGTGAACTTTTCTTTAAAGTTGTAGTCGCCATTATGTTTCTTTTTGAGACAAAGACAATAAGCAGTTTTAATCGAAGAGGGTATGTTTTCGCTTAAGTGATTTATCTCTTTTTGAGTATAGCTATTTTTTGAAAAACCCTCTTCGTTAAAAAAGTTTACACTCTCTAGATTTTTTAGACTTTCTTCATCTGTAACTCTGTTGATTTCATTAACAATTGCAATGGGGTAGTTCGCAACCCAAGTCCAAGAGCTATTTTTTGTGAGAAACTCAATCGTCTTTCTGCTGTTTTGTATGCCATTGTGTATATCAGATATTATTTTTTTCATAAAAATAGTATATCAAATTACTTTTTAGATAGAAGAAGAAAAAGAATATTTTTGTAATATATTAAGTTAAAATACAGATAAATGTATAAATTTTAAAGTATCAACTTGGTATAGTTTCATAAATTTAAAGGTGAACAAATGAAATTAATAATTTTTGCACTTCTTATCGCTCAAAACCTCTTAGCACTCGTCTCAATCTCCCCTGTTGAAATAGGTAATAAAGCTGGACTTTCTTTTAAAATAGAAGCTGGATTTGAAACAAAAAGAGGTAATACTGACAAAGATAACTATCAAGCATCCGCGCGAGTTATATATGATGAAGCAAAAGAATATGTAGTTTGGGCAGAATTATCAGGTGAGTATGGCGAGTCAAACGCAGTAGCGGATACAAATAAAGCTTTTGGACATCTGCGTTTCATCCATAGTCTTAGTGATAATGACAATCTAAGGTATGAGATGTTTTCGCAACTCGAAAGTGATGAGTTTAGGCTAATTAATAGTAGGTTACTAGGTGGAATAGGTTTAAGGTACCGACTTTTAAATAGTGAAGAAAGAGGAAAAGGTTTTTTTGGCCTTTCAATATTCCATGAAAATATAGAATATATAGAGTCCAGTTTAAATCCTAAAGAAGAAAACCAAAGGTTAAATGTATATCTTTCTTATAGCATCAAATTAGATAAGAGTGCTGCATTCTCATATGTACTGTATTATCAACCAAAAGTAGATGATTTTAGTGATTATATTGTAACAAATGACCTTGAACTAAAAGTCAAGCTTTACAAGACACTTGATTTAAAGTTAAGTGTTACATATAGTATAGATAGTATGCCTCCAATAGGGGTCCAAAAGTCAGATTTTACACAAAGAACAACACTGGTTTTAAGCTTTTAGATTAATAAAATAAATGATATAAGGGAAGTGGATGAGAAATATATACTTAATAATTGCCAAACAAATTGTAGATGAAGCCGGTAGAATTATACGCGAAGCTAGAGAAACGAATACTTTTAGCTTTGAGTTTAAAGAAGACAATACTCCCATTAGCAATCTTGACCAGCAGATTCAAGACTATATGACAAAGCGTTTAAAAGATAGTTTTGACATTCAGGTTATGGGAGAAGAAAATTGTGATGCGATTGATGAATCAAAACCATACTGGGCGATTGATCCAATTGACGGAACTTGGGCTTTTATAACGCATGAAAATACTTCCGCAATTAACCTTTCTCTTATTGAAAATGGCGAGGTAGTAGTGGCTATAGTTTATAATCCATTTACAAATGAATTCTTTCAAACAGAAAAGGGAGCAAAGTCATACATCGGTATGTTAACTCTTCCTTTGAGACCAAATCCAACTGTTGCGGTTGTAAACTTTAAACCAGAGCGTTCTCATCCTATTGTAAAGACTCTCAATCAACTCTTTAAAGAAAACAAAGTAAAAAAGTTAACATCCATAGGTGGTTCTCTTGCATACTCAATGTGTATGGTGGCAAAGGGTGCGTTTAGCAATTATATAGCTTATTTTGCTACTGAAGCAAATGCTTGGGATCTTTCCGCAGCTTGTTTGATCATTAAAAATAGTGGAGGATTTGTGACGGATTTAAGTGGTGAAGAGATTGACCCCATTCACCATAAAGGTTACATCATAGCAAGCGCAAACACAGATGCTAGAGATGACTTTTTAGCAATGATTAACCCGCTTTTGGAAGCCCAAATTTCTGAGTAATCATCTCTCCATCTTCATTGAAAAATAGATAATATAGCAGGTCTTTTTTAACACTAAGACCCGCTAGAAAACGCAGCGCTAAATTTGCTTGAAGTGACGCTATGTGCATTACTATGGGAGCGGCAATTCCAGCAGGCGTTTTTTTAATAATTTTAAAAGCATCCGTAAACGACGAGTTGTCAATAAAACAGACCTGTCCATGAAACGCTTCAACGCTTCCATAAAGCCAAGGCATATTTATACTTTTAGCATAGGCATTTATCTCCGCGCGAGTAGGGAGGTTATCTGTAGCGTCTATGATGAGGTCTACTTCTATATTTTTCTCACTCCATGCTTTAAAGTCACAATTGTGAGGGATTGCTTTTGTAAAGGGGCATCTCTGCTCAATAAGTTCAGCGTTTATAATAGCTTTGTTTTTCCCCTCATCTCCAACTTTAAAAGCGATTTGACGATGAATGTTATGAAGACTCACTTCATCAAAGTCAATCATATGAATCTCACCAATACCAGTAGAACCAAGAGCAAATGCTAGGGAAGAACCTAGACCACCCGAACCGATGATAGCTATCTTTTTATCTTGAAGAAGCATTTGGGTGTCTTCTCCCCAAAGTTGTACTTGTCTATGAAAATATTGCATCATGATTTATCCTTTATTTAAAGATGTGACTCTTTTTTTTATTGACTCAGAAAAGCCCCAAGAACGACGGGACTTAACAACTTCCGTATGACTCATCTCAACGATCATCAGCTCTTCTTTGTTCCCTAGATGGTTGAGTATATCCCCATCTGGAGATGCAAGAATAGAATCTCCATAAAATTTCCATGAATCATCACCATCTTGAAACTCGCCTATTCTATTGGCTCTAAGTATATAGCAGTTATTTGTAAAAGCTCTTGAAATTATAAGTGCTTTCCAACGCTCGAATGAATCAAAAGTTGAAACGCTTGGAACTAAAACACAGTCTACTTTTTTTTCAGATATTTTTTGAAATATCTCATCAAAATGAAGCTCAAAACCATTAATCATAGCAAATTTAAATCCATCAACTTGAAATATCATGGGAGTTGTGATTTTCTTTATTTCATTAGCAAAGAATTTTTCTTCATTCCAGTGTGTGTAGTTTATCAAAATTTGCTGTTGATAGTATGAAGTAGAAGAGGGTGAAAATTTTGCGATAGTTTTATAAATACCATTTTTTTTCACAATAACTAAAGGTGCCACAATAGTCATACTGTAAGTAGTGGATAATTCTTTGAGCATCTTGATCTGATGTGTAGCCTGCTCTTTTATCATGCTCATTGACATACTCTGTAACTCTTTAAAGAATGGGTTAAGAACATATTCTCCTAAAAGAAGAAGCTTTACGCCTTTTTTACTCGCTATACGTATGTTGTTATACAGTTTTGTGGAACTCATACCCTGCGAATTTAGCTGTAAAACGGCAGCGATCATTTAGCTTTTCTTAATCTGTGCTATTTTTATTTCAGCGTCTTGAAGCATTTGTGAAGCTTCACTCAACTCTTTCATACCAGTTTCATAAGCTTTAACACTATTTTGAAGTGTTATCTCAGGATTCATTAGAGTCTCTAAAACCTTCTTCGCGTTTTCTATTTTACCTTCAAAGTCTGTTTTAGCCATTGAGTGCATCCTTTACATAAATTTCAAATTTGTCTAACTCCACAAGAAACGCATCATGACCATAGTCACTATCGACATCTATGTATGTATAATTACTATTTCCTACACTTTCTAACTCTTGCGCTAACTCTTTCATTTCTATATTTTTAAAAAGCACGTCATCCCTAAAACTAATGAGGGTAAGTTTCGATGAGATGCGTTTTAGCGCTTCTGCTAGTGAATCAAAACCACGAGAGAGGTCATAAATATTTATGGCCTTTGTAATATAAATGTACGCAAGAGGGTCAAACCATTTTGTAAAAGTGTAACCATTGTATTCTAAATATGATTCTACTTGAAATTTTCCA
>CAWUTM010000051.1:0-8655 GCA_963925755.1 uncultured Sulfurimonas sp.
GCTTCTGCTAGTGAATCAAAACCACGAGAGAGGTCATAAATATTTATGGCCTTTGTAATATAAATGTACGCAAGAGGGTCAAACCATTTTGTAAAAGTGTAACCATTGTATTCTAAATATGATTCTACTTGAAATTTTCCAAAAAGCTCATAAAGCCCATCAGTGTTTTTGTAATCACGTCCGAACTTTTCTCTCATAGTTTTATGTGATAAAAAGCTAATATGTCCAGCCATGCGACCAACGGCCATACCTGATAGTCCTTGCTCCTTAATGACTTCGGGGTCATAATAACCTTGTTTGAAATCAGGATCTTTAAGTATAGATTCTTGAGCAACTTTATTAAACGCGATAGCCCATGGCTGTGTTGCATGCGTAGCTGCAAGAGCGATGATTTTATTCGCAAAGTTAGGATAGTGAATAGCAAATTGAAGAGCTTGCATACCACCCATCGAACCACCTATGATAGCTTCGACGCGATGAATATCTAAACGATCAAAAAGTATACGTTGCGCTTTTACCATATCTTTTATACTTACAACTGGAAACTTGTACCGGTAAGGTTCGTGATGAGGGTGATTTGGACTCATTGGACCAGTTGATCCAAAACAGCTTCCTATCACGTTTGAGCAGATGACAAAGTACTTGTCCGTATCAATAGCTTTACCCGAACCGATGAAACCATTCCACCATCCAGCTTTATTGTCACCTTCATACGTACCCGCTGCGTGATGAGAACCTGTGAGTGCATGACAAACAACGACAACATTGCTTTTGTCTTCATTTAGAGTACCATATGTCTCATAAGTGATATCGTAAGGCTCTAGTATACGGCCACTTTCTAAGTAAAGTGGCTTAGTAAAGTGTTCCGTATGTGTTTGAAGGTTTAATGACAAGTTTTTAAGTCTCCGTAAAATTGTAATGTCATTTTAGCGAAAATCTCTTAATTATGCTTTTAATGCTTGTTTTATATCTGCAATAAGATCATTAATAGACTCTAAACCACATGATATACGAATAAGTTCAACTGGCGTTAGCTGTTGGTGAGTCGTTGAAGCTGGATGAGTAAAAGTTTGAAGCTTAATTAAGTCAGCATTTCATCTTTTAGATTTTGAAGAAATTCTAAAATATTATTTTGGTATGAAAGCACATCGGTATCATTAGAAATATTTATAAGAGGCGTTAATAGTTTAATATCTATTTTTTTTGCATATCTAGGAATAATTTTTAATTCATTCTGAATACTTTTGACTAAAGAGTCTATATCTAGACCATTGTTGTCTTTAACCTTTTTAACTAGTTCCTGAGTTGAGAGCATAAGAAGGTCTGAACGTTCATCATCTCCATTATATATATGTAAACCTATGTTTTTAACAATCAAAAAGTACTCTTCATGAACATTATCATCAGCAGCAATAACTAAAGCAAATATCTTAGCTCGAAACTCTAACGAACCATGATGGTGTACAAATAATTCTCTAAATGCACTGAAAAAATGGTGTTTTATCTTGAAACCAAGCGTCATTAATTATCCTTATTTAATATTATACATCTAAAATGGTATAATCGCAATTATAATTAAAAGAATAGATAAGGAATATTTTTATGGGTAGAGCATTTGAGTACAGAAAAGCATCAAAACTAAAAAGATGGGGTGCAATGTCAAAACTTTTCCCCAAGTTAGGAAAAATTATTACAATGGCAGCAAAAGAGGGTGGAATGGACCCTGATGGCAATTCAAAACTTCGTACAGCAATAATCAATGCCAAGGCTGAAAATATGCCTAAAGACAACATTGAAGCAGCAATAAAACGTGCTACCGCTAAAGATACAGCGAGTATGTTGGAAGTAAACTTTGAAGGAAAAGCTCCTCATGGCGTTTTAATATTTATAGAATGTATGACGGACAATAACACAAGAACAGTTGCAAATGTAAAAAATATACTTTCTAAGCATGGGGGAGAACTTTTAACTAATGGTTCTTTAGAATTTATGTTTGAGAGAAAAGCACTTATAGAATTTAGTGCGGCTGAGGATATGGATATTGAAGAGTTAGAACTAGAACTCATTGACGCTGGTTTAGAAGAGATAGAAGCTGAAGATGGAGAAGTTCTCATTACCGGCGACTATACAAGCTTTGGAACTATAAACACGGCCTTAGAAGATATGAATATAGAAATAAAAAAAGCGACTTTAGAAAGAATAGCAAATGTTCGCCTTGAAATTAATGAAGAGCAACAAGCAGATATTGATAAAATATTAGAGAGACTAGAAGATGATGAAGATGTTCAAAAAGTTTTTACTAACTTAGCATAGTCCTATAATGAAATATAGTGAAAATATTTCAACCTGCAATTATGAAGTGAAGCAATCTAAGTTTATTGCTCACTTTATCCCCCACAGCCTTTATGAAGAAACACTCAGAAAATTAAAAGAAGAACATCCCAAGGCAAGACATTTTGTTACTGCATTTCGTTACCTTAATGAGTATGAACAAATAGTAGAACACTCAAGCGATGATGGAGAACCAAAAGGAACATCAGGCAAACCATCATTAATGGTACTTCAGGGACAAGATATTATTAATGGCGCAGTTATCATTGTGAGATACTTTGGTGGTACTAAACTTGGGACAGGTGGACTGGTTAGAGCATACAGTGAATCCGTAAACCTTGCAATAGAAGACTTAGAGCTCATTGAGTATAAAAAAGAGCAGTTTGTAGAAATAGAGATAGAATATAGTAATGTAAGATTGATAGAATATGAGTGTAATAGTTTTGATGTGTCCATTATTGAGAAAATATTTGATATAAAAATAGTTTACAAGATCAAATCAGATGAATCAAATATGAAAAAGTTTTTAGAGAAAGTTTCAAGAGTTGTAAAAACTCTCTAAACTTTTGTCCTAGCGTCCTTGAACAGCATCTCCCATACTCCACATAGGCAAGAAAATACCAAGAGCAAGTAAAATAACCATAGCCGCAATAATAAAGAGCATAATAGGCTCGATAGCCTCACTAAGACCATCAATAATAGCGTCAAAACGCATTTTATAGTACTCTGCTACTTTTTGAATCATAGTGTCTAGGGTACCACTATCTTCTCCAGCTCGCACCATTTGAATAATCATATTTTCAAAAAGTTCAGTGTCTTTTAAACCGCTGTTTAGAGTGCCACCTTTTTCGACTGTGCCTCTTACTGCTTGAAGTTTTTGCTTAAGGGGAAGGTTGTCAATCATCTCTACCGTTGTGTCAAGGGCTTCAGCAATTGGAATACCCGCACGAACAAGTTCTGAGAAGACTAGGGTAAATCTATTGAGTGTTGAGAATTTAATAATATTTTTTATAAGCATTGTTCGTAGTAGGAGTTGATGCCATTTAAATCTAAACTGAATAGAGTTATTTATAAAGTACTTCAGGGTCATAAACGCAGCAGCAAGAGCAGCTAAGACATAGGGACCATAATTATTAAATAGGTGTTCTAGTGTTAAAAGGATTACAGTAGGAAGGGGTAGCTCGGCACCTAACTCTTCAAAAATACTTTTAAACTGAGGTACAACATAAGAGATTAGAATAGTAAACGCAACAGCCATTGCGATCATTACATTTCGTGGGTAAGCCATCGCTTTTTTAAACTTAACAATATTTGCACGAATTTCTTCTAGCATATCAGCAAGAGAATAAAGAGATTCATCAAGATTACCTGTTTTTTCCCCAAGCTGAACCATGGCGATTGTAAGGTTACCAAGCTCAAATCTGAAGCTCTCCATTGCTGCAGAAAGAGAATGTCCTGAATTAATGTCATCAGCTAGTTTAGAGAAAACAGTTTTTAAAGTTTCATCATCTGTTGCATCAGCAATCTCATTGAGTGAGTCATGAATAGAAATACCAGCATTTGTCATAACGGCTAACTGCCGTATAGAAGCAATAAGTGAATCTGGTTTAATTTTCTTTTTCTGTATATTTTTAAGTAAGTTAGTTTTAAATCTTTTAAATTGCGCTTCAAGAGGTTCTTGGCCCTCATTGATTTTAATAATTACTCCAGTAAATTTTAGCTTTGCATATGTTGCAGCAGCTTTCTTATCTTCTGAATAAAAACCAATTTCTTCTTTTTTCCCTTTCGTTAGTACAGTTGCTATGAAGTACTTCATCCTTTTGCCACCTTTAAAATTTCTTCAACACTTGTTATGCCATCAAGTGCTTTTTGTAAACCATTTTGATATATATCAACAAAACCATCTGCTCTAGCTTGCCTTGTCATTTCATCTTTGCTAGCACCCTTTGCAATAAGAGTTGCCATCTCTTCAGTAATCTCTAGAACTTCACAAATCATTTCTCTTCCCATATAGCCACTATCGGAGCACTCTTTACAGCCGCTACCTTTATAAAACTTACTCCCTTCAGGTATATTTCCATCTATTTCTTCTAAAACAGAAGGAGATAGTTTTTCTTCAACTTTACAATATTTACATATTTTTCTTATAAGGCGTTGCGCTTGAATAGCTACAAGAGCACCACTAATAAGATAATGTTCGATTCCCATATCTGCCATACGAGGAATAGCGGATATAGAATCATTTGTATGTAAGGTAGATATAACCATATGCCCAGTAAGTGCGGCTTTTATCGCTATTTCTAGGGTTTCTTGGTCACGAATCTCTCCAATCATTATCTTATCTGGATCTTGACGAAGTATAGAACGCAGAGCATCTGAGAAACTTAAACCGACTTTAGCATTTACTTGGACTTGTTGAATTAGATTCATTCTATACTCAACAGGGTCCTCAACTGTAATTACTTTATCTTCAACATTTCTTAGTTCATTCAAAGCACCGTATAGTGTCGTTGTCTTACCGGAACCTGTAGGACCTGTAACCAAAATAATTCCATATGGAGATTTTAGACCCTTAAGTAGTTTATGATAACTATCAGAGTCCATACCAGCATCTTCAAGTTTTACAAGAGCTTTTTCCTTATCCAGAACACGCATAACAATGGATTCACCATAAAGAATAGGCAATGTAGATATACGAAAATCATATTCTCGAGCTCCTACGGCTGTAGAAAAACGTCCATCTTGCGGCTTTCTTTTTTCGGCTATGTCAAGGTTTGCTAAAAGTTTGAGTCTGGATGCTAGAGGGGGATAAATTGATTTTTCAAAGATAAACATTTCTACAAGTTTTCCATCAACACGTCCCCGTACAACACAATTTTTCTCTGTTGGTTCCACATGGACATCACTAGCTCTAGATGTTATACAAGTCTTTAAAACAACATCTATAAGTAAAAGTATTGAAGAAGCTTCTTGCTGTTCTTCTATTGTATTAATTGACTGAAGTTCATCCTGTACTTTTTTTACTAGGCCTTTGACACTATCTTTAAGCCCTATTTTGTAAAGGTATGAAGAAATTTGTTTTTTTATAGAGAGTGCCATTTTTAAAATTTTTCTAGGAAATAGTCTCTGCATCGCTTCTTGAGCTTCAATATTAAGAGGGTCATGAAATGCAAATGTAACACTCATATCATCATGTGATACTGGAATAGCATTGTGCTTTTGAAGTTGAGCTAATGGTATTTTATCCGTTAGGTGATAATCCATATCAATAGCATCTAAATCGATAAATAAAAGGTCAAGCTCATTTGCAAGTTTTTCTAAAACAACTTTTTCATGGATATAATCATAATTATCAATTATTGAGAGGTCATATACTCCATCACGTACTTTTTGAACAATGTAGCGGACAAGTCTATCCATAGGCATGAAGCCTGACAGGGTTATGTCTCGAAGAACTAAGTTTTCACTGATACCTTTTGATAAAAGTCTATCAACTTGTCCTTTCATAATGGAGCCATCAGCGAGTAAGTCTGTAGTTATTCTATCCAAGAGGGCTCCTCGTTACCAGTAAATATGGCGTTTTATATTTATTGTATCATAAAACTCGTCTATGACCATTTTATTAAATTTATAATCCTTCGCAAGGTAAAACTTATAGGTTAGTTTACTGTCTTGTGGATCTTGAAATAGATAAAATACTCTTGGCTTGTGCTTTCCTATTTTAGAATAGAAGTCAAATACTTTTGATAAAACATAGTCTGTAGTTGGCAATGAAAATTCAGATAGATCATAGTTATCAACTAGAGCATGATAGAGGAGTTTTTTTTGCATTAATATAATAGAAAAGTAAGCAGAATTAGCACGAGCTTCTTTTGAAACCTTTAAAAGAGCAATCGGTATAGACAGTCTATCTATGTAGTCAGAATTTAAACAGGAAAAAGCATATAAGGATACGAACTCTTCATCTTTTTTATTATTAGAAAAGTTGTCAAATCCAAGAGTACAGACAGCTTCATATTTTTTGTTTTGGTAAAGGTTAAACATCTTTTCCTTAATATCTGCATATAAACTAAGAGTTAAAAATAACATAATTATAATTTTCATTTAAATTTTCCTGATTGAATTTCTTTGCTAAGTATTTTTGCTGAATTGGAATCGGAGTGTTCTATATACTGCTTTAAGATATTAAGAGCTTTATTCTTATTTCCTAGTTTTACTAATGACTTAGCAAATATAATCCAACTATCATCTAAATCTTTATTAATTTCATTTGTAATTAATGCATAATTATAAGCTTGTTTATAGTCTCCGAGTTCATAATATTTTTTTGCGACAAAAAGACTTAGAACTGGATTATTGTTCTTTTTAAATCGTTTGATAATATCATATATGTCTTTTTGCGTGTTTGT
This sequence comes from uncultured Sulfurimonas sp., assembly GCA_963925755.1. Taxonomy (GTDB): domain Bacteria; phylum Campylobacterota; class Campylobacteria; order Campylobacterales; family Sulfurimonadaceae; genus Sulfurimonas. Next base: position 6,741 of record CAWUTM010000051.1, read on the forward strand.
TCTTTCTATACTTATTGTTTTATCTATATCCTTTTTTGACTCCTGTGTTAATTCTTCTATATTTTCTTGAATGATTTTCTTTCTTGTGACATCTATCGTCTCTTCCTTTGGACTACTATCAGAAATATTATGGCTCTGGACTCTCTCAATAGTTGGTCTATGCAGTTGCGAAGCATTTTGCATTTTTTTTATAAAATCTAAAGAAGGTAGTAACTTGACTTTTTTTATATCCTCAACGACAATATGATTTGGAGGCTTTATCTGCAATATTTCTTTTGTTATTTCTTTTGTTATTTCTTTTGTTGGATTTGATTTATTCTTAATAATAGATGTTTGCGCATTATTACTAGACTTTTCTATATCAAATTTGAAAAAGTAAACAATAAGAGTAATCACAAGTAAACTAAGCAAAATTATTAGATAAGGAATATAAGATTTAATTTTATATATTAACCATCGTTTTTCAAGTTCAGCAGTATTAAACATGTATTAACCCCGTATGAATTGCTGACATTTCTATCATTTTTGTTGAAACATAATTTTTTTTAAGCACAGATACTTTATTCTCTTTTTCATAAATAGAGTATAAGTCAAATAGTGTATAAAGAAGTTTATTCGTATCCCTATAATTTCCGTTTGTAATATTGTGGATTCTCTTTACCGCTTTGGTTGTAAACATATGAACACTATCAAAGCAGTTAGCTTTCATGAGTTTTTTTTGAATATATATTTTAAGTTCTTGACTTGTTGCATTTTCAAGTTCAATTGTTTCCCATATTCTTGTCTGAAAGTGCTCTTTAGCTATGATATCTTCTTTTTCAGTTTTATGAAGAGTAATTAGAAATTTAACTTTTCTGGTATCAGAGACTAGACGAATCTTTTCCATTAAGTTCTGTGAGTATAGTTGCGCTTCATCAAGCATAATAATTGGAGTTTCATTTGATTCTTCTTCTTCTTCTTTATGTTTAACAATAGCCATAAATTGTGTAAAGTTGAGCTCATTATCATGTTTTATCTTAAAAATATCTTGTGCAAGAGTTTTATAGAACTCACTTTCATCTAAAATAGGTGTTGAATAGAGATATACTTCTTGGTATTGTCGTAAGTCGTCATAGAGTTTTGATAAGAACATACTCTTACCCGTACCAGGTTTACCATAAAGGAGAATCATTTTAAGAGGCTTACTAATAGAATCTCGTAAGGACTGATAGATCATCGATACTCGATCTAATTGTATGTAGTCTTTGTGATTTACAACATCTAAAAAAACATTTTTAGAGTTAAGAAAGATGTTATCCATATGTTATTATTTAGATTCAAAATCTTCTACTATTTTTTTAGTAGAAGGTTCTGCTCCAGTTAAAAGACTGTCTTTATATCCAGTATAACCTAGGTCGCTAAGAGAAATTGATTGTTTCTCTTTGTCTATAATATGTGGTTCAATTACTATAACTAACTCTTCAACTTGCTTAATTTTTTCTTCATATTTAAAAAGATAACTTACAATTGGAATGCTTCCAAGAATAGGGACTTGATTTGATTTATTTGTATACTTAGTATTAATAAGTCCACCAAGAACCACTCTGCTACCATCTTTCACTGTTACAACAGAAGACAATTGACGACGATTTAAGTCGGGAGGCATTGTTCTTCCTGAATTGTCAGTTCCTGATATATCTTTAGTTGTTTCAGACAGTGAAGGGTTGATTTTTAAAGTGATAGTACTATCGTCTGAAATTTCAGGTGTTATAGTAAGAAGTACTCCAGCAAATACTGACTGAACATTTTCATTTGCACTTTGTGCCCCAGCACCGGCTCCACCAGCAAGTGTTTCCGTACTTGTAATCTTATAAAAGTACTCCGTTCCAGCAGTTATAAGAGCGGGTTGATTATTTAAGGTTAAGACCTTCGGATT
>CAWUTM010000052.1:0-7075 GCA_963925755.1 uncultured Sulfurimonas sp.
GCTGTGCTAAAGAACTTGAAGAGTATAACAAACCCGCTGTGCACTGGTACTCTCAGATTATTGAGAGTATCTCTAAGGGAGATGTTGATAAGGCTGACAGCTACTACGCATCACTACAAGGGGAACATATTGGTTCTCCTCTTTTACCGGAAGCCACGATGATCTTGGCAATGGCTCATTTAGAGAGTGAAGAGTACATCTTAACGGAGCACTTTCTTGACGAGTACATCAAACGCTATGCCAATCCTAATGAGAAAGAGTTTGCGGAGTTTTTAAAAATAAAAGCAAAGTACATGGCATTGCCAAATCCAAGACGCGACCAAGTGCTTATAAACGATGCTATAGAAGATGCTCTCGCGTTTAAGAGAAATTATCCAAGATCCACTTACTATACGCTCGTTGATACAATGGCTGTGAACTTATATATGGCAGATAGCGCTTTAAACCAGACTATTGTCGACCTCTATGAAAGAATAGACAAGCAAAAGTCAGCAGACTACTATAAAAATAAAAAACAGCAAACTTGGATAGACTGGAGTCAGATACAAAGAGCGGACACTCCATGGTATAGAGAATGGTTTGAGGGTGATGGCACATCAAGTTGGTACGGGTTTATGATACCAGACACAAGAAGCGTTGTTTCTCGAAACTCCATTTCGGATGATAATACAACAAAATAAAAGATAGGAAATATATATGAAATTAAGTAATTATGGCGAGTTCCCAGCTGATATACCAGTTATAGCAGAGGATGAACTTTTTTTATACCCATTTATGATTAGTCCACTCTTTTTAAGCGATGAGAGTAACATAGCGGCCGCAACAAAGGCTATAGAAGATAACACTTTGGTCATTGTATGTACGACTAAAGCGTCAAAAGAGGGTGCAAGAGATTATGACTCTTTATATTCTGCTGGCGTTGTCGGTTCTATAATGAGAAAAGTAGCGCTTCCTGATGGACGAGTGAAAGTGCTTTTTCAAGGTTTAGCTCGCGCAAAATCTCTTCATGAAGTTTCAACTGATCCACTTATAGCTCATGTTGAGGTGATAGAGTCTGTCGAGGTAAACACTTTAAAAATAGATGCTATTTTAGAAGTAGTAAGAGAGAAAGTAAGAACGCTTTCAAGTGTAAGTAATTACTTTCCACCTGATTTACTCAAAACGATTGAAGAGAATCATGACCATAATCGCATTATTGATCTTATTTGTTCAAGCATTAAACTTAAAAAAGAACAAGCCTATAAACTTTTTGTAGAGACAGATACTGAAAAAAGATTTTTAGGTCTTGTTGATTATTTGATAGAAGAGATAGAAGCAAATAAACTTCAAAAAGAGATTCGTTCAAAAGTACATACCCACATAGAAAAAGTGAATAAAGAGTACTTTTTAAAAGAACAACTCAAACAGATACAAAAAGAGTTAGGAACTGATAACTCTCGTGATGAAGAGATAGAAGAGTATAGAGCTAAGCTAGAATCAAAAAAAGCGAAGATGAGTGAAGACTCTTACAAAGAGGTAAATAAACAACTTGAGCGTTACTCGCGTATGCATCAAGACTCGTCTGAATCTTCAATGACACAAACATACCTTGACTGGGCTTTAGACATACCCTTTGGTGAGATTTCAAAAAAACCACTTCATATAGACAATGTAGAAGCACAACTCAACAAAGACCATTTCTCTTTGGAAAAGCCTAAAAAACGCATAGTTGAGTACTTCGCGGTCAAAGAACTTCTTGAGCTTCGTGGTATTTCACAGAAAAAGAGTGCAGGGGCTATTTTATGTTTTTCTGGACCTCCGGGCGTTGGAAAGACTTCATTAGCAAACTCTATAGCAACTGCTTTAAAACGCCCACTTGTTCGCATAGCTCTTGGTGGACTTGAAGACGTAAATGAACTTCGAGGTCATCGTCGTACTTATGTTGGTGCAATGCCGGGTCGCATTGTTCAAGGTATTATAGATTCTAAAAAGATGAATCCAGTTGTAGTTCTTGATGAGATAGATAAAATGTCACGTACGGGAAGAGGTGACCCAACTTCCGCGCTTTTAGAGATCCTAGATCCTGAACAAAATAGCGAGTTTAGAGATTATTATCTTAATTTTGATTTGGACTTGAGTAATGTAATCTTTATAGCAACGGCAAATGACGTTGGACGCATTCCCGCGCCACTACGTGATAGAATGGAGTTTATAGGCGTGAGTTCATATACGCCACAAGAAAAGTTTGAAATAGCTTCAAGATACTTAATTCCTCAAGAGATTAAAAAACATGGTCTTAAAAAATCTGAACTGAGCATATCTAAGCCAGCGCTAAAAGAGATTATACATAGTTATACTCGTGAAGCGGGAGTTCGTAACTTGCGCCGTAGAATAGCGGATATGTGTAGAAAAGTTGCTCGTGATATCTTGCAAGATAGTAGTTTGAAAAAAGTTTCCGTAAGTGGTAAAAACTTAAAAACTTTCTTTGAAAAGAGTGTGTTTGAGATAGAAAAAACAGACAAGATTCCTGTTGTTGGTGTTGTTAATGGTTTAGCATGGACGGCAGTTGGTGGAGACGTACTTAAAATCGAAAGTATTCGTATTAATGGCAAAGGGAATATGCAACTCACTGGTAGTCTTGGTGAGGTTATGAAAGAATCAGCAAGAATAGCGATGAGTGTTGTAAAAACTCTTATAGATACTAGAAAACTAAAGATAGATACAAAAAGTATTCCAATGAGCTTTAAAGAAAAAGAAGACAATATCACAGTTGATGCTAGCGAAGTCTATAAGCGCTATGACTTGCATCTTCATGTTCCAGATGGTGCAACACCAAAAGATGGTCCTAGTGCCGGTATAGCTATGGTGAGTGTAATCGCTTCTATTCTTAGTGGTAAAAAGATTCGTTCTGAGATTGCTATGACCGGTGAGGTCTCTTTAAGTGGAGATGTTTTACCGATTGGTGGATTGAAAGAGAAACTAATCGCGGCGCATAAAGCTGGAATGACAAAGGTTCTTATACCTGCAAAAAATTATGAACGTGACTTAGATGATATTCCTGAGGAAGTAAAAGACGCTATGGAAATAGTAGGTGTGACAAGAGTGGAAGAGGTGTTAAAACAGATTCTTATATAAGAATCTGTTAGTTGTTAAAGATGGTTAAACGATTACTGTTTTAATTTTGTTTATGAGGTCGTCTTTTCTAATAGGTTTCATAAGGAAACCATTCGCTCCACACTCTAACGCTTCTACTTTTTTTGTTTCATCAGTTGTAAGAACAATAATAGGAAGTTGACGTAGATTATCATCAGCGCGCACAACTTTAAGCATATCTATTCCACCCATAATGGGCATAATGATATCCAGAAGAATCAAGTCTATATCATTTCTTGCTTTTAACTCTCCAATAGCGTCAGAGCCATTTTTCGCTTCTATAACTTCTTTTACAAATCCACTTTTGTTCAACATGGATTTTAGAAGTTTTAGGTTTATCATATCATCATCAACTGCTAGAACGATTAAATCATTTCTCATTGTTAGGGCCTTTTATTAAATAAATTTCTCAATTAAGAGTCTTAGTAAATCTTTATTTACAACATTTTTTATACTTTCATCAACTAATAATAAATCATTTGGATCTTCGCTTTCATTTGTACTGTTCATTAGTAAAAGGTTTGTTTTTAATCCTTTTGACACATTTGCTTCTTGTATACTCGAAGCGAATGTAGCTAAGTTAAGACCTTTACACTCTTTATCAAATAGAATAATTTTATAAGTATTATCTTGAGACATTTTCTCAAGTTCACTTACAGAATTTGCTATATCAAAGCTATAACCTAGTGAGTTTAATATTTTTGAATAAAGCTTAGACTCAAAAGAACTCTTCTTAGCTAATAAAATATCATGAGTAAAAGAGGAAACAGGTTTTGTCACCACTGGTTCTTTGGCTGTACCTACTTCTTTTGTTTCATCTGAGAATTCTTCTATAGTTGGTATTACTTCCGGAACTACTATCTCTTTTGTATCTTGAGCCGTACTAGTCGCGTCCACAATAAAATCAGCTAAGAAGATGTTTAGTAAAGATATTATTTCAGCGCGAACGAGAGGTTTAGTCGTATACTCATCTAATCCAGCAGCTAAAAATCTTTCTCTGTCACCCTTAAGCGCATTTGCCGTCAATGCTAAAATAGGAACGTGAACTTGATTATTTGTTTCTTCCCATTCTAAAATTTCTTTAGTCGCTTCCATACCATCAAGGAAAGGCATCTGAATATCCATAAATATTAAGTCGAAGTTTCCATCTTTACGTTTTTGGAAAGCTTCAAGACCATTCGAAGCAATCGTGATATTTAAACCTAAATCCTCAAGTGTTCTCTTAATTAGTTTTTGATTAATGATATTATCTTCAGCGATAAGAACATTTGCATTAAACTTAGAAGTGTCGGCATTAAACTTTTTACGGTTTACTTTTTTAGCTTTTTTCGCACCAAAGTTTTCTGTATGGTAGTTGTCTAACGCCTGTTTTAGTTTAGTATTATTTAACGGCTCATATATTCTTTTGAAAATATTAAGATTCATTGAATCGATTTTCTTCATAAAGAATGATTTTGTAAGTAGTACTAATTCTTGAGGAAGAGCACTGTAACTCTCTAGAGAATTCTCATCAGCATAGTCGTAATCAATAAAAATTAAGTCATAACTTACTTGACGTTGCAGTAGTTCTAATTGATTTAGGTCTTTAAAGAATGTATAACTAACACCATAATAGTCAAGGTACTCTTTAAGATAAATCTCTTGGCGTTTTGTTTTATGGTCTGACTCTAAAATAAGAGCGTTAATACTTGAATAACTTCCCTTAACGCTTTCATTAAGAGTCTCTACTTCTTCAAAATCTATAGTAAAGAAGAATGTAGTACCTTCTCCTGGTTCACTATGCAGATCAAGCTTACCACCCATAAGTTCGATAAATCTTGATGAAATAGTTAAACCAAGACCTGTACCACCATACTTACGAGTAATAGATGTATCGGCTTGGGAGAAAGCTTCAAAAATTCTAGATTTTTGCTCACTTGTTACGCCAATACCACTATCTTGAACTTCAAATTTAACACGAGTAACACCCTCTTTATCTGAGGCAACTTTTCTAATGTCAACATTAATCGCGCCAGCGCTACTAGTAAATTTAACCGCGTTTGAAAGAAGGTTAATAATAACCTCTTTAATTTTAGTTGGATCACCTTTAATAGGGTGCTCAAGTCCAGGGTCAATAAAACAACCAAGGTCAATATGCTTTTCACTTGCGCGAACGGCATATACGTCAACAGCTGATTCAAACTCTTCTGCAGGATTAAACGCGATATCTTCGATTTCAAGTTTATTTGATTCGATTTTAGAAAGGTCAAGAATATTATTAATAATCTCAAGAAGGTTTTCAGATGATTTTTCAATAATCTCAACAAACTCAGTTTGTTCTTCTTCAAGACCAGTATCTTTAAGAAGTTCAGTAAATCCAACAATACCATTAAGTGGTGTGCGAATCTCATGTGACATGTTTGCAAGGAACATTGATTTTGCTTCACTCGCTTCTTGCGCTGATTCTTTATCGAGTCTCGTTTGTGTAATGATACTTTCAAGAAGTTGGTACGCTTCTTCCGTACCCTTAGCATTGTTAAGATTAATGTTGCTGTCTTCTCTACCATCATTCGTATCTTTTGCAACACGCTTTAAAACCTCTTCCAGGTTTCTGATATTTTTTGCAATTTCATTGGAAAGGAGGTAACCCAAGATTCCAAGTAAGATAGAAACAGCCCAAATAGTTAATGTAATAGTAAGTAGTTGCAGCGCGTCAAGTTTTACAACTACAGCTCTTGCATCCATTTCAGTAAGAACTAGTTCTTCGGCTTGAAAGATTACATTGTCTTTTTCAGAGATCATTGCAAACCAGATTCCTGAACTCAGTTCAAATTCTCCACTATCCGCCGCTAAAATTATGCCTGTACGTTCTGTGTTAATATCATCAAAAAGCTCTAGCGCGTCTTCACTTTTAAAGAGAGTGTCTAGGGCTGAAACAAGAGCTGGATTTTTAAGAGTGTCATAACTAATACTATCCGCTTTGGCAATAAGTGACATCCAAGTATTAAGCTCTCCCTCTTCAAACGCAGAAGCGCGGGCAATGGCAAATGAAATAAAGTCACGTTCATCCGCAGTTGACGCATTCGCGCGAATAAGCGAAGTATACTCAATTGCATATGTGTTAATTTCTGGATCGATTTGATTAGATGTAATTTTTTCTAGTTCTGAAACGGCACTTTGTATAACTTTTCCATAGACATTTTTATATACGTCCTCAAAGTTAGTTTGGTGTTCATCTACTAGAATACGCGTCTTTTTAATCTCTTCTAGATTTTGAGAAATAGTTTTGATATTTTGACATGTTTTACAATTACTCATACCATTAGAATGTTCATGTAAAACTGATTTTTCTTTAATATGGTTAAGATAAGATAGTTCTTGTTTATCAACAAGCTCTCTTTGTTTAATAAGTGAACGCAATGTATTTTTAGATGAATTTCCAAGATACATTACCGTCATTCCACGTTCACGTGAGATGTTGTTCACTAGTGAATTTAGCTGTCTATTTACAGAAAGTTTATCCTGTAAAACTTGAGCGATTTTATAATTTTCATATGACTGATAAACATAATAACTTGTAATCGAAAATAAAATTACAATTGGAAAAAGACTGATTAGTCTTAGTCTATTTTTTAATCCTAGTTGCATATTCTAAACCTCTGCTTGTGATATTTCAGTAATGATGGCATCAATCTTACTAATTGCTTCTTGGATAACTTCATTATCCGAAGAGTTAATAATAGTTTTAAGCTCTTCGTTGAATGATGTAATTCTCATATTGTCACTCATTCCCCTAAGCTTCATAGCTTCATGACTTGATGTCACATAATCACCATTTTTCGTTGCTTCTTGTATATCTTGGATTATAGTTTTTGACTCATTAACATAGTCGTCAAATAATTCATTAAAAGTTTCTTGGTCGAGTCCTATCTCATTTGCCGCTGATACTTTAGAATAAGTACTC
>CAWUTM010000053.1:0-8135 GCA_963925755.1 uncultured Sulfurimonas sp.
GCTTCTTCACTATCAACGTTTTCTCCTAGTTCTAAATCCTTAAGTTTGATATTGTTAGTGCTTAGTAGTTGCGAGTCTTTTATTTTATAGTTTAGCGCTATCCATAATTTACCTTTTGATATTTCTTGACCAATAAACTTACCACTATAGCCGGACATCTTTGTTATATCGATATTTTTAAAATCAACCAATATATTCAAACTTTTTTTAGGGTCTATGGTAATAACATCACCTTTTATATGGGCTTCTCCATACTTGTTTACAATGCCATCAAGGTTCACGGCAAGCGCTTCTTTAGGATTAGATGATATAGTTGAAATATCTCCATTAAGTTCGTTAATATGTGCTTTAAATTCAATAGGCAAGTTTTCATCTAAAAAGTCCATTGAACTCTCTTTAAATTTAATCTTACTAATTAAAAATTGAAAATCATTAGTGGTTTTTTTATCTTCTCTTATCTGTCCTTCTTCTTTTTTTATTAGAACATCTTTAATATTGGTAGTTCCATTTTGATCGATTGAGAAGTTCATATAAGTGTTGTCTATCACAATCAAATCCATTGTAAGAGATTTATTTGTTGCCCTAATCTTGTTGAAGCTTAATGATTTTGCCTTTAATAAGGTTTCTTTGGTGATACTGTTTTTAAGATCGATTTTTAAAAGACGAGAGCTTCCCTCGAAGTTTATTTTTTCACCTTTAACATTTATATATGCCTTAGATGTAAAGTACCCGCTATTTAAGTCTAAGTTCGCGTAATCTTTGATGTATGGATTATAAGGCTTTAAGTTCATCTTATTTATATTTAAATTAACTTTGGCAACAAAGGGATTTAGTTTTATCTCCCCATTTCCATTCATTCCACCAGAGCTTGGCATTAAGTATGAAAAGTTAAATGGTATGCTTGAACTCTCAGCAAACTGAGCATCCTCAACCATAGTATTGATTTTTTTCAATTTTAATGTTGTTTTTTTCTTTTTATCCACTAAGACAAAAGAACTATTTTTTATTTCAAACTTTTTTACATTTAAAGACGCTTTTTTAGACTCTTTTTCTTCTAAAGGCTCTTGCATGAGCTCTTTACTTTGTGTTTTTTTCTTAAAGAGTTTGTCAAAGTCAGTAGTCATATCTTTATAGAGAGCAGTTTTAATATCTGCCGTATCTATAGTAAAGCTTTCTACATTAAATTCATTTTTCGATATATCCGCTTCTGTGTTTACTAAAGACAACTCTTTAATATTTACAAGTTTTGTCTTTTTATTTTGTAGGGTCGTATCTAAAAATTGTAATGCCTCTAGATTCATGGTTATAGAACTATCTTCGTCTATATTTACATTTTTTATATGCAACTTACTTAAAAGCACTTGTAGTTTACTAACATTATTATCAACCGTGCTTTGATCAATAACTAAATTAATATCATGAACATTGACTTTCGAACTATTTGAATCAATTGTAATGTTTAGTTTATCTATCCCAGCATCTAGTTTTGTAAAGTTTAGTCCATTTTCACCTTGCACAAAGTTCATCTTGGCAAGATTTAAAGCTACCTTTGAGAGAGATATATCTAACAATGAGTCTTCATAAGAAACAGCATAATTAAGACTAGCGTTTATGTTATCTCCCTCTACTTTAAAATCTAAACTTTTCTTGAAGTATCCGTAGAGTTTATTTGTATTAAAATCTACAATATTAAAATCACCCTCAACTTTAAAAGGGCTTGTTCTTATTTTTGCGCTTGATTTTATTTTTCCAGTTTTATAAGTAGCAATCATAAACTCAAAGTTGCCTTCTTCTTGCTCTGCTGTTGAAAAATCCTTTACAATAAAGTCAAAAGGACGACTTTTAACTTCGAAGCTTTCTTCCTGTCTATCATCTCTAAAAGTAACAATAGAATCATCTAAATGAAAGTTTTCTACAAAAAGAGTGACACTGCTATTTGTCTCTTGCGTTGCATTCGTGTCTTGCTTATTTAAATGGCTAGTGATATTATCAAAATTGAAAATATTTTCTTTGTTTACATCTACGTTTATATTTAGATTTTTTAAGTATATGTTTTTAAATAGTAGTTTTGATTGAAAAACTCCATTAGTGTTAAAGTTAACATCTAATATAGCAAACTGAGCTAATGTTTTGTCATTTTTATCATAAATCATAAAATCTTCTACACTTATTTCCAATGTATAAGGATTAAAATATATACTCTGGACACTTGAATAGGCATTTAGGTACTTTTGAGTTATATCTCCAAAGTATGTTTTTAAAAGTAAAGGGAATAAAAGAAACCCAACAATCGTATAAACGAGTATCAAACTTAAAGATATTCTTACGTAAAGGTTTTTTAGCGCTTTTTTAATCATAAAATACTCCAGCAATATTTTTATTTAAAGTTTAAAACTTTATAGATAAATAAAAGCTTAATTCAAACCTGTTGTCAGTTGATAGGTACTTGTTTTTTTTGTAAATAGCATATGGTGGTTTGGTTGTAGTTTCGTATTCACTATTTGGTAACCACTCAGTATAAAGCCAATGCATAAATGGTAGAAAATCTCCATCATCACCTTCTATGTCAAACTTAGCGTAAACGCCATCCGAGATATTAAATTTTGGTAGTCGTTCATGCTCAAGTATAGATTTCTCATTCACTTCAATACAAGCGACGTACTGACACTCTTCAAGGTGAGTCACTGATGGATTGTCATGAAACAGGGCTATATGTCTATAGTTTTTAATGTTGTTACTATAAGTCCATGTTTGAATCTTTTGCCAAGTCTGTTTTATCTCATCGTTGTAGCCATTATGTCTTATATAATAGGCTTCGATTTGTGGCATTTTAACAATGCTTGCTTCAAGGTTGTCAAACTTCGCATTTGACTCTTTCGCTTTTTTTGATTCTTCAAGTATCGTTTTTGAGTACCGTTTATACCCATCTTTTTTCCACTGCGTTGGAGTCATAAGAAATCTTTCTTTAAAAACTCTAATAAACGATGTTTGCGAACTATATCCACATAAGGAAGCTATCTCTGTGATTGTAGAATATTTATTTGTGAGTAAAAGAGTAGACGCTTTTTGAAGTCTTATAGATTTTATACTTTGGTATATATTTCTTCCAAATATTTCTTTAAATATTTTGTGCATATAAAACTTACTGATGTCAAAGCTATGAGCGAGCTCATCCATATTTATGTCTACATCGATGTTTGAATAGATGTAAAATAGTATATCATTGGATATTTTTGTTTTTTTATTAAGTGTATCTCTTTTCATGGTTTTAATTATAACAAAAAAATAACATATTATGTAATTAAAAATAAAACTAATAGACTGAATTTGTAACAAGAATAGATAATATATCCAACAATATTAGTGAAGAATATTTTTTTTAAAGAGACTAAAATATCGCTAACTAAATTACTTTGGAGTAAGTCATGCAGAAAATATCAAAAGTTTTAATCGCAAATAGAGGCGAAATCGCGTTAAGAATTATTAGAGCTTGTAAAGAACTTGAAATTAAAAGCGTAGTTGTGTTTTCAGAGGCTGACGTTAATGGAGTATGGGTTCCAAGAGCAGATGAATGTTATCCAATATTAGGTAATCCCGTTGAGGCATATTTAAATTATAATAAAATAATTGATTTAGCAAAGAAATCAGACTGTGACGCTATCCATCCTGGTTATGGTTTTTTATCTGAAAGCGCTGAATTCGCTCAAGCATGCGAAGACAATGGTTTGATATTTATAGGACCAAAACCACATCATATAGAACTTTTTGGTGATAAGATGGCTTCAAAAGTTGCAATGAAAAAGATAGGTGTTCCTGTACTTGAAGGTACTAACACTCCTGTTTTAGATAAAGCAGAAGGTGAAGAGATTGCTAAAGGAATAGGCTTTCCTATTATTATAAAAGCTGCGTTTGGTGGTGGTGGACGAGGTATGAGAATTGTTCACGAAGCAAAAGAATTTTCAAATATGTATGATTCGGCTACGAATGAATCAATAAAGTACTTTGGAAGAGGCGAAGTGTTTATAGAAAAATATGTCCAGAACCCTAGACACATAGAGATTCAAGTAGTTGCAGATAGTTATGGAAATGTGGTTCATTTAGGTGAGAGAGATTGTTCTATACAGCGTCGTCACCAAAAAGTTATAGAGATAACACCATCACCTCTTTTAAATGATGAAACAAGACAAAAACTTGCTGACATCTCTGTAAACGCCATGAAAAAACTTGGTTATGAGAGTGTAGGTACGGTTGAGTTTTTACTAGATGAAGAAGACAATATTTACTTTATAGAGATGAACACAAGAGTTCAAGTTGAACATCCTGTAAGCGAAATAGTTACTGGTGTTGACATTATTCAAAGAATGATAGAAATAGCTGGAGGGGATAAGTTAAAGTATAAGCAAGAAGAGATAAATTTCAGAGGTTACGCTATAGAGTTTAGGATTAATTCTGAAGATCCACAAAATAACTTTATGCCTACGGCTGGAACTGTCAAAAAGTATTTAACTCCTGGTGGCCCTGGGGTAAGACTTGATACTAGTCTTTACTCTGGATACGAACTTCCTACGTGTTATGACTCTATGCTTGGTAAACTTATCGTATCCGCACTGGACTGGGAAGGCGCGGTGGCTAAGGCTAGACGTGCACTTGATGAGTACTACATAGAGGGTTTTAAAACGAATATACCACTTCATAGAGAAATAGTTAGGGATGAGGCTTTTAAAGCTGGAAAGTTTAATACTGGATATTTGGATACAAACATGAAGAAATTCAATTTAGACGTAAAGAGTTCAATTGCTGATGAAGAAGAGAAATCTCTTAAGTTGGCAGATATGCTGAGAATAGTAAAAGAAAACAATTTAGTTTCAGTTAAAAATAACTTTACGCTGTTTTAAGGAGTTACTATGAGCATAATGCCAATTAATAATTTTATAAGTAACAACTGTAGAAATAGAGTAAGACCAACTATGTTAAGAGACGTAAAAACAGAGGCGTTGCTTGTGTTTTGTAGAACGGCTCTAGAGCGATACTTCGCTAAAATAGATGAAGCCGAGTACAAAGCAACTGTTGGAACGGACGCGGACACTACATATGTATACGAGACCCTTAGAGACTTGTTGGCTAATCTTCAAGATAGCGTCGTAAACGTAGATTATTTTCTTGACTTGGTTGGGTTGTCTAAACAGCATTCGATGTTTAGACAATTGGCTAAAAGTGAAGAGCCTTTAATAAATTACTATGATGTAATGGCTAAAGTAATCAGAGATCATTATGAAGATAAACCTGCATACTTACCCGAGTTTTTAGTTGTCTGCGTGCTGGATAACTGGATTGCGGGAGAAGAACGCTCGATTGAACTCTATCCATTTTTAAAAAACATAGATTTTTTAGAACTTATGAGTAAGTTTGAAGAGAATAGAAAGTATTTTGAAAAAGAAGACGAGTGTATGGTCAAAGAACTACATCAACTCTCAGACAAAGTCACTCTAAACCTCAAAAGCTATAAATACAAAGCGAACAAAACTAGAATTTCCAAAACTAGAAAGAAAAAATAAGGAGTATTCAAATGAATTTTGATCTTGTTTTACAAAATATGCTAAATCCCCCGGTACTATTCTTCTTTTTAGGAATGCTCGCCGTATATTTTAAATCAGAGTTGACAATACCACAACCTTTACCTAAACTTTTTTCACTGTATCTACTAATAGCTATTGGTTTACATGGTGGATATGAACTCTCTCAAAGTGGATTTAACCTTTATATATTTGTAACACTAATGATTGCCGTAGGTATGTCAATGCTTGTGCCTTTGTATAGTTTCTTTATTTTAAAAACAAAAATGGATGTTTATAATTCCATCGCTATTGCAGCAACCTATGGTTCCATTAGTGCAGTTACGTTTATTACCGGTATTACTTACCTTAATACCATAGGTGTAGAGTATGGTGGTTTTATGGTGGCCTCAATGGCATTAATGGAATCTCCCGCTATTGTAATAGGTTTAGTATTTGCAGCTGTATTTATTAAAGACCCTGATGCTGGGGAAGATGAAAAGGTGGATTGGAAAGAGATTTTAAGAGAAGCGTTTTTAAATCCTTCAGTATTTTTACTTGTTGGAGCCCTTCTTATTGGAATTTTAACTGGCGAAAAAGGTTGGTACTCAATGGAACCGCTTTTTGGAACGCTGTTTAAAGGTATGCTAGCATTTTTCCTTTTAGACATGGGACTCGTTGCTGCTAGAAAAATTCATGAACTTAAAAAAGTTGGATTTTTCTTAATAGCGTTTGCACTTATTATGCCACTAGTGAACGCACTCGTTGCAACAGGGTTTGCGTATATGTTTGATATCCACAAGGGTGATGCATTCCTATTAGCTCTGCTGAGTGCTAGTGCATCGTACATTGCAGTTCCAGCAGCTATGAGGTTGTCGGTTCCACAGGCAAATCCAGGTCTATATTTACCATTAAGTTTAGCGGTTACATTCCCTTTTAATATTTCATTAGGAATACCGCTATACTATTTTATTATAAATTCATTATGGGGATAGAATTATGAAAAACATGAAAAAAGTCGAATTTATTATCGAAGCTGTTTACATAAATAGATTAGTAGAACTCTTTACAAAACATGAGATACATGGTTACACAATTATTAAAGATATTGAAGGTGCTGGAGGTCATGGCTTACGAACAGCAGACGATATGAGTGACATGTTTAGTAATAATTATATTTTTACAGTTTGTGAAGCGGATCAGTTTGAAAATATGGAAATAGACATTAGAAAGTTTTTAGAAAAATATGGTGGTAAATGTATTCTTACCGACGTAATGTTGATGCTAGGCGAAAAGCAAAGAAGGGAAGCTATAAATCTTCAATATTCTGGAAGTATGAATTAAAAATATCATGATGGTATTGTGTTTTAAAGTCTCCTTATGATAAAATTATACATATAAATATTGTATAAATTTTTAAAGAGAGCATTATGGATAAAAATTTCAACTATTCTAATTTAAAACTAGGCATTATTGGTGGGGGACAACTCGGAAAGATTATGTCTCAAAAAGCCAAAAAGATGGGATTTCACGTCACTATCTTAGATCCTACTTTCAACTGTCCCGCAGCACAAGTCTCGGATAAACATATCATGGGCGGGTTCCATGATAAGGCAAAACTAGAGCAGCTTGTTCAAGAGAGCGATGTCACGACTTTCGAGTTAGAGCATGTGGAGACTTCGATCTTAAAAGAACTCTACGACAATGGGCATATCATACATCCTTCACCTTACGTAATAGAACTCATCCAAAATAAGTATGAACAGAAAAAACTTTTAGATGAAAGAGGTATCGCAGTACCTAAGTATAAAGATGTAAAGTCAGATGAAGACCTAGCAAGTTTTGGATTTCCGGTTATGCAAAAAGCAAAAAAAGAAGGCTATGACGGGAAGGGCGTTAAAATGCTCAAGTCGCACGATGACGTTAAAAACGCTCTTCAAACTGAGTCTTTTATAGAAGAACTCATAGACATAGAGAAAGAATTAGCCATCATTGTAGCGAGAAACATAGAAGGTGAAATCAAATGTTATCCTGTTGTAGAGATGCTTTTTGATGACAGAACAAACATCTGTGACATAGTAATGGCACCTGCTAAAATATCTAAAGAGATAGAAGAAAAAGCACTGGAGATATCTATAAAGTCTATAGAAGTACTTGATGGCGTTGGTATTTTTGGTGTTGAGTTGTTTTTAACTAAAACTGGTGAAATTTTAGTAAATGAAATTGCTCCAAGACCTCATAACTCTGGACACTATACGGTTGAAGCATGTGCTACTTCACAGTTCGAGCAGATGATAAGAGCCGTGACAAACTTACCACTTGGTTCTACAAAGCTTATCTCTCCTGCCGTTATGGTTAACATACTAGGAGAAGAAGGTTATGCTGGTGAGCCATTTATTGATGGAATTCATGAAGCATTAGAGATTCCAGAGTTGTCTTTTCACTTCTATGGAAAAACTTTCACAAAACCATTTAGAAAAATGGGACATATCACAGTACTCGATGATGACATAGACGTAGCGTTAGAAAAAGCAATGAAAGCAAAAAATATTTTAAAAATCAAAGGAAGCAAACAAATATGAG
>CAWUTM010000054.1:0-57340 GCA_963925755.1 uncultured Sulfurimonas sp.
ATAGACTTGTTTCCATCTACTTCAAAGTATTTTCTCTCTTCCCAAATTTTATAATATTTATTTTCTACTTCTTGTGGATTGTACTGGTTCTCTGACATTTTTGCACCTTTAAATAGTCTCAATTAAAATTCCGCGATTATAGCTAAACTGAGGTGATAACTAACTTATAAAATATTATATATTTTAAGAATTTGGTTCTTAACCTAACTGGTTTTTTATCTATAAAAGGTATAATCACACTCTTAAAATTAAGGAGGAGTTCTTATATGCCATTATCGCGTTTAAATGCAGAACAATATGCCGCAGCAACCTCCTTAGACGCACAAAATCTCATTATCGCTTCTGCTGGAACAGGTAAAACTTCTACTATAGTTGGAAGAATAGGCCATCTCGTAGCTGGGGGCATACAACCCCAAGAGATACTTCTTCTTACGTTTACAAACAAAGCAGCTGCGGAAATGGTGGCTCGAGTAGGGGAATACTTTGGAAAAAACGTAGCCTCTAAAATAGATGCGGGAACTTTTCACGCAGTAAGTTACAGATGGTTAAAAAAGTTTGACCAAAGAGTAGTTTTAAAACAACAACGCGAGCTTAAAACTCTCTTTCGTTCTGTGTTTGAGAAACGCTCGTTTTCACAGATAAACGCAGATATGACTCCCTACGGTGGTAATCACCTTTACGATATGTACTCTTTTTATCAAAATACAGAGTTAGTTAATAACTTTGAAGACTGGGTAAAAGAAAAATACCCTGATCATGAAGGTTTTGCTCTTATATACGCTGACGTAGTTGATGAATTTGAAGGGCTTAAGAAGGAGTATGGTTTTGTAAACTTTAACGACCTCCTTCTTAACTTTCGTGATATATGTAAAACAAAAGACTTAGGCTATAAAGAAGTTCTTGTTGATGAGTACCAAGATACAAATGCGCTACAGGGAACGCTTATTGACGCAATGAACCCACCATCTCTTTTTTGCGTTGGGGATTATGACCAAAGTATCTATGCGTTTAATGGCGCGGATATAAGTATTATTGGTACGTTTACTGAAAAATTTCCTAAAGCAAAAGTACATACTCTTACTAAAAACTACCGTTCATCAGCTCCAATACTTTCACTTGCAACAAAGGTTATAGAACATAATGAACGCATTTATCCTAAAGAGTTAGAAGTAACGCGACTACAAGACGCCAAAGCACCTAGTCTACTCGCATTTGATGAACTGTTTGATCAGTACCACCAAATAGCGGCAATGATACTAAAAAGTCAAACGCCAAGAGAAGAAATAGCTGTCATTTTTCGTAATAACTCTTCTGCTGATGGTATAGAAGTAGGGCTTCGTGAACTAGATATCGCATGTAAACGCAAGGGAGGAACGTCTTTCTTTGACTCAAGAGAGATAAAAGCCATACTTGACCTTTATACGCTTCTCGTCAATGAGTCGGATATGATGGCGTTTATACATCTTTTTGAGTTTGCTCGTGGCATTGGTTCGGCAATGGCTAAGGAGTTGTATATCGCTTTAAAAACTCTGGGGCAGGGAAGTATATTTTATGGACTGTACGCGCCAGATGAGACTATGAAAAATCCTTTTGAGAAACGCAAGCTCAATCATCAACTTGGTCTTTTTGATGACTTTTTAGAACTCGGAGCTGTAGGGAAGTATGCAAAACTTGGCTTTGAAGATAAGTTTATGAAAAATCCTATTTTAAAACATCCAAAACTAACAAAAGACAGCGCTGGATTCTTACATAGTTTTTATCTTTTATTTCGTGATTTAAAAGGTGTGAAGTTTCCTATTGATGTTGTTACAAAAATAGCAAACTCGGAGCTTTATGCTTATATAGCGGACACCCTAGCTAACAAAAGAGCGATGCTTAAAGATGGCTCAATAGACGAAAAGCAAAAAGCAGAAAAACTCACAAGCATAACTAGAAAGAAACTCCTTTTATGTGAACTATGTAAACCATACTCACAACATGAGAGATTCTTAAATGCGATGATACTTGGTTCTTCTGACTTAACGCAAGGGGAGGGAGTAAACCTCCTAAGCGTTCATGCTTCTAAGGGTCTAGAGTACAAAGAAGTTTATGTTATTGACTTGATGGATGGGCGTTTTCCAAATCGCAAGCTTATGCAAAGAGGCGGTAGTCTTGATGAAGAAAGAAGGCTTTTTTATGTTTCCGTTACAAGAGCAAAAGATATACTCTATCTTAGTTTTGCAAAATACGATAAGATAAAAAAACAAAACTTTATGCCTTCGCAGTTCTTGTATGAAGCGGGACTTGTTCCAAAAGATGATGCTTATAGAGCTTTGATCAAAAAAGAAGAAGAAAAAGACGAAGAGTAAACTAAAAAAAAGGATATCCAATGGCAAGAAATAATTTTATCATCGCTGGAGTTACTATCATAATGATATTTTCCGCATTAGTAGTTTCTTCACTTTATATAGGTGAAGATGTAGTAGCAGAGAAAAAGGTCTCTACAATCACAACGAAGCGTATAAATATGCAAGGAATGACTTGTGAGGCTTGTGAAGAGCTTATAAACTCGACAGCTTCAAAAATAGATGGTGTTGTAAGTGTTAGTTCTTCAAGTCCTGTGCAGGAAGCTATAGTTGAGTATGACACTGCTAAAACGGATATAGAGAGCATTATGCAAGCTATAGCCAAAACTGGCTACAAAACATTGAGTTTTGAGGATGTAAACATGACATCCGTGGAGAAAAAAGTAGTACCCGTCAAAGCTGCAAGCACTATGAAATGTGGCGCGGGAAAATGTGGAGCAAGTATGGAATAGAAGGCCTTACTCAGCCTTAATTCTTAATTTTCTAAGCTCTAGAAAATAACTATGTCCCAAATAAATTATATAAAACACAGATGCGAAAAATACAACAAATGGTATAAGAGACATTAGATATAGCGCTAATGTTTTCATTCTTAGTTTTGTCGCATTGAAGAACTTTATCTTTAACGCTTCCTCTTTTGTACATATCGTTGATGAGACATCATAGGTAAGTACTTTATGAAAGAGATAATAGAGTGGAATATTGAAGATAACAAGACCAAGAAGTGGTATAAAATATAGTGGTATAAAAACAATAAACATAAGTATCATTATAGCTACCCATTTTAACATCAAAAATATTGACTCAAACGCATTTGAATAACCAATAATCTCTATATCTTCATAGTGTCTAGCCTGAATCTCTCGAAGTATAAATGGAGTTAAAAAACCTATAACTAGCAATGCTACAAATATTGAAAAATAAAGTGTCAAAAAACTACCTATAGTATATACTAGAAACGTAGCTATCCAAGATGTTATAGCGCTACCCATAAGAAACTTTACAAGGGCGGTTCCCTCTAGGTTGGCAGTAAAACTGTCAGTATGAGGAATTCCATTTTCCACAGTAGTCGTAGTACTTTGAACATCCATACTGCCAAGTCCTTCAAGACCAATACCCGCAATAGTGAAAAAGAGAATGTATAAAATAATAATACTTATAAAAAAAGGCATAACCGAGTACTTGATCATCTTTTTAGTAAAGAGGTCTTTTATGCTGAGGGATAAGACGTTGTTTTCGTTGTTCATTGTTTACTCCATAGTTTTTGATTGAGTTTAAGCTCTTGGACTATTCCTATAGCTAAATGAATATTCTTTGAGGTAAAAGATATAAAAAGAAGGTGTTTAGAATGCTTTTTATAGATTATAGCATTTTTTATTTTGTGATATCTTTTGCGGCCAAATAACCACTAGCCCATGCAAAGGCAAAGTTATAACCACCACGACGACCAACTACGTCTAAAACTTCACCACAAAAATATAGATTTTCTTTTTTTAAAGACTCCATCGTATGAGGGTTTATTTCTGTCGTGTCTATACCACCACCACTCACTTCAGCATGTCTAAAACCATGAGTGTCACTCACCTCGAAACGCCAGTTTAACATTAAGTTCGCTATTTTTTTAGAGAGCTTTGTATGAATGTCACTGGCCTTAGTAGTGTTAGGTATAGCTAGCTCTTCTAAAAGTCCATTTGCAATCTTGATGGGTATGAGTCCTACTAAAATGTCTAAGATGGACAATGATGGCATTTGCGAAGCTACTTTACTTATGTGAGTTGAGAGTTTTTGCATATCAAACGCCGGGAGTAGGTTTATGGATATATCTACACTATTATAGTTCATTAAGGCAAGACTTGCTTGTTGGGATATATCTAAGATAGCAAAACCTGAAACGCCATAGTTTGTAAAAAGAATGTCACCCGACACTGTAGTCTCTTTTTTAGAATTCAAAAGAAGCGTAACCGCTGCGTTTAACTTTGCTCCACTCATTTTAGCTGCGATAGCAGAGTTAAGATGAAGTTGTACAAGACTAGGGTAAGCGGGAATTATATTATGCCCATAAGTTTTTGCGAACTCTTCTCCATCGCTATTTCCGCCAAGATGAGACGCGGCGCGCGAACCAGTCGCTATGACAATGCTATCATACTCGTTGGAGATACTTTTTATATCGGTGATTTTTGTATCGGTATGAAAAGTGACACCAAGACTTTTAGCATACTCTTCTAAGATTTTTGCAACTGATTTTGCTTCATTACTTAAAGGGTAAACTCTTCCATCATCTAAAATATTCAACATCAATCCGATAGAGCTTGTAAACTTTTGAAATTCACTAAAACCAAATTCTTTTAAAATAGGTTCAACGAATGAAGAATTGTCGCTGAAAAAATCATTTTTATCTAGCTGAGTGTTCGTAATATTACAACGGCCATTTCCAGAGACTAATATCTTTTTTGCACATTTGGAGTTTTGTTCGTAAATATCGACTTTAAAGGATGCCTTTGCACAATAAATCGCACATAAAAGACCTGAGGCTCCCGCACCTATTATTGCTACTTTTTTCATAAATATATTCTATCAAAATAATAGCTATTATTCAAAATAACAGCGATACATGGTAAAATACTGTACTAATAACTACTTAAATAGGATATATATGAGAACATTAAATGTTTATTATGATGACAAAAAAAGTTTTATACAATTTGTAAAAGAAAAGTCATTCATAGATGAAAAAACTCTTTTAGTGCAACTCTTTAGCTCGGAATTAAGAAAAGAAGTATTACAGACTATTTTAGATGACATTTTAACAGTTCTTCCTCAGGCTATCATTATCGGTGCTACAACAGATGGAGAGATACTTGATAATATAGTTACGACTGATAAAATTGTTGTGAGTGTAACAGCATTTGAACATGCTACTTTAAATGTTGCGATGGTTGAGAATACAGGAGATAGTTTTTCTTGTGGAAAAGAGATAGGGGAACTACTTGTTAAAAAAGACACTAAGGCTTTAATACTCTTTACAGACGGTCTTAATAGCAACGGAGAGTTTTTTTTAAATGGTGTAGAATCGATTTCAGCAGAAATTCCAATCTCAGGAGGCATGGCTGGAGACGGTACTATGTTTGAGACAACTTATATACTGAGCAATAGGGGTATTATATCTACTGGAGCGGTAGGTGTATCTATCAACTCTGAGAACTTAAGCGTACAAACAGGATATAGTTTTAACTGGCAAGAGATTGGAAAAGAGTTAATTATTACAAAGGCGCAAGGTAGCCGAGTTTATGAAATAGATGGGATAAGCACAGTTGATATCTATGCTAAGTACTTAGGGCATGAGATAGCTGATTTACTTCCTGCTGTTGGTATAGAGTTCCCCCTTATCATAACTCGTGGTGAGATGAAAATAGCTAGAGCAGTGCTGGCAAAAGAAGATGATGGTTCATTAATCTTCGCAGGTAACTTAGCAGTAGGAGACAGAGTACATTTCGGGTATGGAAATAGTGAAATGATAATCAATGAATCTATACATGTAAAAGATATTTATAAAAAAGAAGAAATAGAGTCTGTATTTATCTACTCATGTATGGCACGAAGAAGATTTCTTGAAGAAACAATCAGCACGGAACTCACTCCATTCGCAAAAATTGCTCCTACGGCGGGATTTTTCACTTATGGAGAATTTTTTAAATCCAAATCATGTGAATTTTTAAATCAAACAATGACTATTCTTGCCATGAGTGAAAATACAACAAAAGAAGAGTATATATTCCAAAACACTCTTGATGAAAAAGTTTTGAGGGATGGACGCGTAACTCAAAGAGCACTTTCTCACCTTATAGAAGAGACTTCAAGAGAGCTCACCGAAGTAAATAATAACTTAGAGAAGAAAGTGAAAGAGAAAACTTCCGCACTGCAAGATAAAATAAGCGAACTAGAATACTCTTCAAAAGTTAAGTCTGAGTTTTTAGCTGGGATGAGTCATGAGATAAGAACGCCGTTAAACGCGATACTTGGATTTGTAGATATTTTAAAGGCTGGTGAGACCGATAAAGAGAGACAAAAACAGTTTTCTATTATCAAAAATTCCGGTATTTCCCTCTTAACTATTATAAATGACGTCTTGGACTTTTCAAAAATAGAGAGCGGAAAAATGTTGCTTGAGCGTCGAAAGTTTGAGACTAAAAAACCGTTTAAAGAGATTACAAATTTATTTTATGAGAAAATAAAAGAAGCGGGCATTGAGATGAAAATTCATTTTGCTACAGATTTACCAAACTGTTTTGTGGGCGATGAGGTTAGAATCAAGCAGGTCGCGGGAAACTTTTTGAGCAACGCTATTAAATTTACTCCTAAAAATGGAGTAATCTATATCTCGATAACTTTTGACACCTCTATAAACGAACTTAAGTTTTGCGTCAAAGATACAGGTATTGGGATTGATGAGAAAAATTTAGAAAAGATTTTTGAATCATTTACTCAAGAAGACACAAGCACGACTAGAAAATTTGGTGGAACTGGTTTGGGTCTTTCAATCTCCAAAGCGTTCATCGATGCTATGGAAGGAAAGATTGGAGTAAAGAGTACTTTAGGCGAGGGTAGTGAGTTTTGTTTTTGCTTGCCTACTTTAGAAGCACAAGGACTAGACGAAAGCTCTGATGTTTCTTTAATAGATATAGATTTAGAACAAGCGCTAGATGGTAAAGTTTTACTAGTTGAAGACAACAAAACAAACCAGATGCTTATGAAAATAATTTTAGCTGATTTGGAGTTGGATGTAGACTTAGCTGAAAATGGTTTAGAAGCTGTAGAACTTTTTAAAAAAAATAGCTATGATGTAATCTTGATGGATGAGAATATGCCTAAAATGAGTGGTTTGGAAGCGACTAAAATCCTACTAGAGATGGAAGCTAAAAGTGGAGAAAAACACACGCCAATTATAGCATTAACCGCAAATGCGTTAGTGACAGACAGAGCGAAATTTTTGGGAGCGGGAATGGATGAGTTTGTTTCAAAACCTGTGGATGTTGATAATCTTGTAAGAATATTACACTCTTTTTTACTTCACTAATTAAAGAGTGACTATCTTCGCGCCAAAACCACCTAGGTGTTGCGGTGCATCTTCGAATTTTTTTACACTTGGGTGCGCAATCAAAAAATTCTTTACGGCATAAGAGAGTTTGCCTGTTCCTATGCCATGATAAATAATTATTTCATCCCAACCATTTATGAGTGCGTCTGATAAAAACTTATCGAGTACGTCGCATGCTTCATCCGCTCTCATACCATGTAGGTCGCATTTTAAACCGGCTTTTTTCTCAACCTGAATATTGACATTTGTTTTTGACGGTTTATTGAGAGCTTGCACATGTCGTAGATGTTTTGTCTTGACTCTTACTCTCATCCCATCAGCTTCTATGGTCGCATCTTTTTCGCCCTTCATAGAGATAATTATACCTCTTTGAGAATGATACTTCACAGAATCACCAACTTTAAAGACTGCATCTATTTTGATACTGTTTTCTTCTTCTTTTGGTAGTTTCTTATTTGCTTTATCCATAGCTCTATGAATTGATTTACTATCACCTGCACGAGCTGCGTTTTTCGCTTCGCTGATGGCAACATCGTAACCGCGTTTAAGAGCCGCTTTTTGCTCATCGAGTTCACGAAGACTAGCTTCTTTAGTCTCTTTGAGAGTTAACTCTTTTAAACGCAAGTCTTCGAGTTTTTCATCAACTTTTTTATGTTTTTGTTTTAACTCGCGTTCGAGTTGTGAACCACGTTCTATCAGTAGAGAAAGTTTTTCAGAGTTATCACCATAAACGGCTTTAGCCTCTTTTACTATTGAGTTGTTTATACCGTATCTTGCAGCTGTCTCAAACGCATAACTCTTTCCAATGATACCCTGCATAAACTCATAAGTAGGCTTTCTATGCTCTTCATCATAGAGTGCGGCCATAAGTTCCACGTCATCACGATCCGCCATTAATGCGGCGAGGCGTTTATGGTGAGTAGTGACTACTACTTTTTGACCGCGTTTGATTAGGTCATCGAGTATGACTTTAAAAAGAGCCGCCGCTTCGTCACTGTCTGTTCCTAGTTCTATCTCATCCACACCTACTAGAGCAGATTTGTGTTCAAATATACGAGAGAACTCTTGCATACGTCCAGCAAAGGTGGAAATGTCGTTTTTGACGTTTTGAGGATCGTCAATGATAGCAAGAACACTTTTAAATGAGCCTATATGAGAGTTTACATCATCTAGTTTCATCGGTATAATGTACTTTGCCATAAAAGAAGACGCAAGAATAGACTTAAGTAACATAGTCTTTCCACCCGCGTTTACTCCCGTAATCATAAGTATGTTTTTAGAAAAGTCTACATTAATAGGTTTCGCATTTGAAAGAGCAGGGTGTATAAAGTTCTTTAAGATGATTTTAGAGTCATTTTTGCTTTTAATGAGTTGCATATTTTTGCTCTTAGCAAACAAAACGCGAGCTTGATAGTTGTCAAACTTGTCAAATTCTTTATCTATGAAACCTATAAAAGCTTGGAGCTCGTGTAGTTTAGATGAAAACTCTTTAGCGTACTCGTAAAAGATAGTTTCTCTTTCTTGTTCGATATAACGAATTTGCTCTTTAGACTTTAAAATACTATCTGGAGAGACATAGAAAAAACCACCAGTTGAACGACCAACAACAGCACCCTTTAGTACATGGTTAAATCCACCGCGTACCAAAAGACAATCTTCATTATTTACAAAGTGAACTTGAGTGTCTACTAGGTATCCTGCAAGTTTTGAACTACTCATCATTCGTCTAAGGGAACCCGCCATTGTACTTCTATGCTCTTTTATTCGCATACTTAGACCAAATAGGTTCTGATCAAGATTCTCTTCAAACTTACCGTCATGAGTAAAGTATTTCTCTACCTCTGTGAATTTCACAGGGATGTCAAACTTTGACATCCACTCGCCAATAATTCCATCAAGATTACGGTTTTTAAAATAACGGAAGTATCTTACTACTTTGAGTATTTCGAAAACTTGTTCAAAGTTTAAAACGCCACTTTTTTTAAGATGTGATTTTATGGTGAAAAAATCTGATATTTTTGGAGGGGCTTTGAATTCTAGTTTGTCAAGAGCTTGTATATAACGAAAGTGGAGTTCTTGGTCGCCTTCTATATAAAGAGAACTTTCACGAGAAAAGAAAGTTCTAAACTCCTCTATATGTTGTTCTAAATCGAGCTGAGTTATAAGTAACTCTAGTTTAGATTTTTTAGAGCTCTCTATTCGCAATCTGAAGCACTAATCATAACAGAAGAGTTGACTGTGTCTTCTTTACCTATAAACGTATGAGTTCCAATACTAAGAGTAAACCCTGTCGTATTTACATCAACACCTTTACACTTTAGAGTTTTATTCTGTTTAAACGCGATGGTCGCATCCATCATTTTTTTGTTTTCTTGTTCACTATATTCATTAAACATAACGGCAATTGCCAAAATAGCCAATACTATGGTTGTAATGTTGATTTTTTGTGAGTTGTTAAATTCTGTAAAGTAGTGTAATGCAAGGAAAAAGAGTCCAATTACAACGAGTCCTATAATAAATGCCATTAAGCCGTTCCTCTTATTTGAGATGTTATATCGCCTGCACCAAAACCGATGATGAGACCATGTTCGAGTATTCCAAGATTTTTGTTGTCTTTTACTACCGTAATCGTATTGTTTGCGCGTGTAATTTTATCTGCCATTGTTAAGTTATAGTGTTTAAACTTATCTTCAAAGTCAATATGACGAGGAGCTTCGCCAGCCGCCCAAACAGGAAGAATAATGAGTTCCTGAGCACCTTGGAAACATTCTATAAATGCATCAAGGTTATCAATAGTTCTTGAGTACTTATGCGGTTGCCAAATGGCTGTTATTTTGTCAAACCCTTTAAGTGAAGCATATTCTTTTACGGATTCAAAAGTAGCTTTTATTTCTGTAGGATGGTGCCCATAATCGTCTATAATAACACTCTTTTTCTCAAATCCAACGATATCAAAGCGTTTTTTGATACCCTTAAATGTTAACAGGTTCTCTCGAATTGTCTCTATGTCTATTGATTCATGAGCCGCTAAAATTGCTAACGCGGCATCAAGCGCGATGTGCTTTCCAAATCCCCAAACGTTAAAGATTCCTAACTCTTTGAGATTGAAGCGAGTGTGAGGGTCATTGTTGATGAGTACATATTCTATATCTGTTATATCACGAGAAGGGTAAAGCCAAGTAGCATCGACTTCATCTTTGAGCGTCTCTAAAAATGGGTCTTCGGCGTTTAAAACTTTAAATGGAGCAGACTTTATAAATGTTCTATAAGAGTCATAAAATCTTTCATGATTATAGTCATAGTATTCCATATGCTCTGGTTCCGCATTGATAACAATCGAGCAGTAAGGATTTGAGTTTACGAAACTTCCATCACTTTCATCTGCTTCAAAAAGCATAATATCCGTTGTTTCATCATAACGAACATTTGAAGAAAAGGCTTTTGATTCGGCCCCGATGATTGCCGAACCATTCATTATAGAAGCTAAAATAGCGGTTGTTGTACTTTTACCATGTGCGCCAGCGACTGAGTAAACTTTTCTATCGTCAAGGATTTTAAGAAGTGCTTCACGACGAGCTAAAACTTCTATTCCTTTTTCTTTTGCGGCCACTATTTCTGGATTATTAGGACTAATAATAGCTGAGTGAATTACTAGGTCTTGGTCTAAAATAGCACCCTTTGAGTGAGGAACACTAATTTTAATTCCCATTTTGATTAGTTTTTGTGTAATAGGTGTATCTTTTATGTCCGAACCACTTATGGTATGACCCTTAAAGTGCATGTACTGAGCTAAACCTGAGATACCTATTCCACCTATCCCGATAAAATGAATCTTCATATGTTACTCCGCCTCTACTTTGGCATTATCTAGCAAGAGTTGCGCCTCTTTGGTAAAGCTTGAGATATAAAAAGTGCCATTACTTTGAGTAAGTTCTATATCCGCTATCTTAGATAGAAAATCGTCCAAAGAAATATTTTCGCAAGAAGCTATCCAGTGAAGTTTAAGCGCTGATGAAAATTTATCATCATTTGTAAGACCACTTAGTACTTCAAAAAGAGCAGACGCGTCTTTAATCGCTTCTGCGCTGTAGTGTTCCATAGCATACTCATAAAGCGCTCTAGTTGTCGCAAAATCCTGTACTTCTTGCATATCCATTTTTCTATGAGACTCAAGAGCATTTGTAAGGTTTTCAAGTGCTAAGTCTAATATATTTGCATAAAAACCATGCATGTCGTCTTCATTAAATACTGAATGCGCTTCTTCTTCTAAAACATATAATGACGCGATGTCCGCATTTTCTTGCGCTTTTAATATCTCTTTTTTTAATTCTGTTTCATTTCTAGGCATTTAAACATTCCTTGATTCTATTAAGCGCGTTTTCTGTTTTCTCTTCATCTTCTACCAAGGCAATTCTCACATAACCTACACCAGGGTTTTCGCCTTGTGTATTTTCCCTTGCTAAGAATTCTCCGGGAAGTACTTTTACATTGTACTCTTTATATAGCTTTACTGTAAATTCTAGAGCATTTTGGACTTTAAGCCAGATGTAAAATGTAGCTTTTGGCACATTTACACCAAGAATTTCTTTAGCAAGCGCAAAGTTATTTTTATAGATCTCTCTAGATTTTGCTACATGAACTTCATCATTCCAAGCAGCTGCGGCAGCGCTCTGAAGAGGAAGAGGAGAGGCACAGCCAACATAAGTTCTATATTTCATATACTCTACTAATATTTTTGCATCTCCAGCAATAAAACCAGAACGTAAACCTGGAGCGGAAGAACGTTTAGAAATAGAATTTATAACTAAGATATTTTGAAAATCAATATTACCGACATGTACCGATGCTTCAAGAAGTGAAGGTGTAGGAGTATCTGTATAAATTTCACTATAACACTCATCATTTAAAAGAACAAAGTTATGTTTAAGAGCTAAATCGACCCATTCCCCTAACTCCTCTATTGTAAGTGTAGAAGTAGTGGGATTGTTTGGGTAGTTAAGAATTACAAGGTCACACTCTGCTAGTTCTTCTTCATTTATAGTTGCTTTAAAATTATTTTCTTCATTGAGATTAAGGTGTATAGTTTTTGAGCGAGTGGCAATTGCAGCTCCCTCGTAAATCTGGTAGAAAGGATTTGTAAACGCCATGACTGGATTTGTTTTGTCAAAAAGCAGAAACTGAGGAAAATTAAAAAGTACTTCGCGAGTTCCAAATGTTGGAATAATTTGAGAATTATCTAGTAAAACATTAAACCTTTTAGAAAAAAAGCTTATCATCGCTTCTCTGAGGTTTTTTTCTCCACCAGTTTTTGGGTACTTTTGTAGAAGTTTAGAGTTCTGAGCTAGCGCGTCTTGTATGAAAGTAGGCGTGTCAAACTGAGGTTCCCCAATAGTTAAAACAGATGGTAAATAGTTTGAATTAGGCGTGATGTCTTGGAGTAAATCGTTTAGTTTTTCAAATGGATAGGGTTCAAAGTTCATGAGTTTTGCCGTTTTTTAATATTAGTGCAATTATATCTAAAAAAATCATCAAAAAATTAGTATTATTTCAATATTTACTGATACAATTATAATAACAATAAATTAAAGTGAGAATATTTTGAAAATAGCAGTAAATGGTGAAGAAAGAGAATTTAAAGAAGGGATAACACTAAGCGAAGTCTTAAAAGAATTGTCTTTAGAAGGAAAAGTAATGGCTGCGGCTATTAATATGGACATAGTTAAACAAGATACTTGGGATACATACCTTGTTAAAAATAACGATAAGTTAGAACTCTTGGATTTTGTTGGCGGTGGCTGATTTATCTAACTCTAGGGTTACAACGCCAATAGCATAATCTCCATCATGCGTGATGGATAAAGAAACATCTAAAATAGAAAATTTTTTGATTATTTTTTTACTAAGAGCTGCTTTTGGCGCGCCTTTTAATGTTTTATAAATCTTGATATCGTGAAAAGAACACTCCGAACCAATGCCTGTGCCTAAAGCCTTAGAAAAAGCTTCTTTAGCGGCCCAAAATCCAGCTGCGGTTTTGTCACTTTTTACGAGTAATATTTCATCATCACAAAGAAATCTTGCAAGACCCTTATCTCCAAATCGTTCAATAAGCCGAGACATACGGGAAATTTTGATGATGTCCAAACCTATCATATTCACTTATCTCTTATAAACTTACTGAATAACAAATTCTGTAAAGTAAATAGCTCTTATATGACCATCAGTAATCATAGCATTAAGAGTATCAATAATTTGGTCGGAAACTTTTGCTTTACCTTTCTTTGAAGAGATCTCTTCAAGAGTTTTAGAAGTGAGAATTCTTATAATTCTATCTCGAAGAACAGGTGCTTTTGCATCTAACTCTAAACTAAGTTCTTCCCCATCAAGTTCTAATGACATAGCTACCTTTAGGAATCTTCTCCCTGAATCACTTTTTAAGTTTACAGTAAAAGTATCCAGAGGATAAAGCATCCCAATTTCACTTAGGTGTCTAGAGTCATCCATATTACTACTTGAAACTCTTTTTTTAGGCTTACTTTTCTCTTGTGCTTGTCGCGTATTTTGCATTGGTTCTTCATTGTCACCCATTAGCAAAGCAGCGACAAGTCCCCCAACTATAATGATAAATACTAACACGACAATGATAATTATCATTAACATATTTTTCGGTTTTTTTTCTTCTTCTTTTATCTCTGGTTCAGCCATTCTTCTTCCTTGAAATTGTGATTTTACTAGTATATCGAATAAATTGAACTGATTATACAACTATTAATGAGAAAAGTAAACTTTATATTTAAAATTTAGTACCACTCTAAAAGTTTTGTGACTTCATCAACAACAAATGTCTTAACAGTAGTTTTTGTAAGAGGCTTCTTCGCTACAAGTGCCTTTGTGATATTTTGAAGTTTTGCCTCTTTTAGTCTAGCATCAAGAGCATACACTTCTCTTACGTCACCTACAAGAGAAACCTCTCCTATAAATACAGTTTCTTTAGATATGGCACGGTCACGAAAACTACTAATAATAGCTGCTAAAATTGCTAAGTCCGCAGCTGTTTCAGTAATTTTTATGCCCCCAGTAATATTTATAAATACATCATATCCTGAAAGTGGAATCTCTAGTTTTCTCTCAAGTAGAGCGAGGAGCATATTAAGTCTATTGTTGTCAAAACCAGTTGCTTGGCGTTTAGAGTTACTTGTGTGTGATTCTGAAACAAGTGCTTGGACCTCTAAGATAATAGGGCGAGAACCTTCCATAACTACAGTTAGAGCAGAACCACTCTGTTCCGAGTTTCTATTGAAAAAACGTGAGGCTATATCTGTAGCGGGAACTAAACCCTCGGATCTCATCTCAAAAACTCCTATCTCGCTCGTGGCGCCAAAACGATTTTTAAAACCTCTGAGTATTCGTAACTCTTGTGAAGAGTCTCCCTCAAAATATAAAACAGTGTCTACCATATGTTCTAGTACTCTTGGACCAGCGATAGAACCCTCTTTAGTAATATGACCAATAATAAAAATTGCTATATTCTTTTCTTTGGCAATTCTCATAAGTTCAAAAGTTGTTTGGCGAACTTGTGTCACTGAACCTGGAGCCGATGAAATGTTTTCAGAGTATATAGTTTGAATCGAGTCAATGATAAGAAAGTCATAATGTCTATGTTCAAGTTCTATTAAAATTTGTTCAAGTCGGATTTCACTTAAGAGATATAAAGTCTCTTCGTTAGATTTAAGTCTATTCGCACGTAGTTTTATCTGTCCAGCAGACTCTTCACCGGTTACATAAAGTACAGCTTTTTTTGTTGATGCTATGTTTGAACCAACCTTTAAAAGGAGAGTTGACTTTCCAACACCAGGACTTCCACCTATTAGGGTGAGTGAACCTGGTACTATTCCACCACCAAGAACACTGTCAAGTTCAGCATCAAGTGAAGAAAAACGAAATACCGTCTCATTCTCAACACTAGTTATACTCACGGCTTTAGAGGCGGCTGAAGTTGTGGATTTTGTTTTTTTAACAACATCTTGCTGATGTTCGTTAAGTTCTATAAAACTATCCCAAGCTCCACAATTAGTACACTTTCCCATCCATTTAGGAGTTGTTAGTCCACAGTGTTGACACTCAAATAGTATTTTTTTCTTAGCCATGATTTCATCTTTATATTTATTTTACTGAATAGGTGATTATAGAATAAAATTAGCAAAAGGTTTAAATATATGTCAAAATGTCATAAATTTAAAATACGAGAGAGGTTATAGAAGAAGGTTTTATTTTTCTTCTATATAGATTGCATCAAGTAAGCCATCAACGAATTCATGTTTATTAAAAGGTGTTAAGTCTTCCGGTTGCTCACCTGTTCCTACGAAGATTATAGGAAGTTCTAGCGCAAAGGCTATACTAAAGATACTTCCTCCTTTAGCTGTACCATCGAGTTTTGTAATGATGATTCCATCAATTCCCACCATCTCATTGAATGCCTTAGCTTGCGCTATTGCTGAGTTTCCTTGTGTACCATCAATTACTAAAACTGTTCTGTGTGGTGCTCCAGCATGTGCCTTGTCGCAGATTCTGTTTATCTTTATAAGTTCATTTGCAAGATTTGTTTGGGTATGAAGACGTCCCGCTGTGTCTATTATGACATGATCAATCTTTTTACTTTTTGCCGAGTCTATAGTGTCAAACGCGACTGCTGAACTATCATGTCCTTGTTTTGAAGAAATTATAGGAACATCAAGTCTTTTAGCCCATAGAGTCAGCTGTTCAATGGCTGCTGCGCGAAATGTGTCTCCCGCGCCTAGAATGACACTTTTTCCTTCACTTTTATATCTGTTTGCAAGTTTTGAAATAGTTGTCGTTTTCCCAGCGCCATTGACTCCAATAATAAGTTCAACAAAAGGTGGATTAAACTCTGGTTCTTTATACGAAGTAAACGCAAGTGTAGCGAGTAGTTTAGAACGAAGTATTTCACGTGTGATTTTATCTTGGTATGTTTCACTGAGTATTTTTTCTACAAGTTCATACGCAACATCAGCTTCGAGTAAAATGTCTTCTATCTCAGAATGAGTAAAACTAATTTTTCTCTTTGGAACTACTACCTTAAGGGCATCAACTGTTTTATTGAGAGATTTTTTTATAAAACCGAACATTTAGTTACCTAAGGCCTTCTTAATATCGCTTTCTATAAATTCTTCTTCTGTGGCACCTTGATAGAAGTTTATAAGTTTTCCATTTTTATACATAGCCATAAGTGGAATACCAAAGTTTCTACCAACTTTTAATTCTGTAGCGATAGCGTTAATAATACGCGCGTTTTCTGGAGAGTTTACAAGTGCATATTTTGCATTATAGTCTTCTGCAAATTGAGTAAGTTTTGCATCGCTTATGTCGTCTTCAACACTGATTCCTAAGATAAGTAGGTCGTCTTTATATTTTTTTTGTAGTGATGTAAGGTGAGAAGCTTCTGCTTTACAAGGTGGACACCATGTAGCAAATATATCTAAAATGATAACTTTATCTTTAGCTTGTTTAACATCAAAACCATTTGCGGTTTTACTGAGTGTATATTCTTTCTTATCAAGAGACGTAAGAATGTACTCATTTGTAGATAGTAAAGAATTTGCGTCTTCGGAGTTAGATGAGTCGGAACATGCACTTAAAAGTAGTGTAAGTGTGAGAAGAGATGATATTAATTTAGTATTAAACATAATTTTAATTCCTTTTAGTATTATTTTTTGCATATTTTGTGTAATATATGGGAAATTATAGCGATTAAAGATTAAATATGACTCTGAATAAAAGTACATTTAGACAAAATTGTTTACAGAAGATGAGAAATTCACCTAAACATAATAAGCTCTATAAAGAAAAATTACTTAATAAAAAACTTCTTGAACTTTTAAAAAAAAGTAAAGGACGAAAAATACTTTTTTATTATCCCTTGAAAATTGAAGCTGATATAAGAAAAACTTTAATACAAATGCGAAGAAAAAGAGAAGTTTATATACCATTTATGCAAGGCGAAAGTTTTAAGATGGTACCATTTAGACTACCGCTAAAAAAGAAAAAATTTGGTATTTTTGAAGCGGGAAATACAGTTAGAAATATAAGTAAAATAGATATAGTGATAGTCCCTGCAGTTGGGATTGATGGTAATTTACAAAGAGTTGGTTTTGGAAAAGGAATGTATGATCGTTTCTTTGAAAAGTTACAAAAGAAACCATATATAATTTTTACACAACTAGAATTTTGTTACACAAAAGAGTCCATTTGTGACAATTATGATGTCAAATGTGACATACTCTTAACACCTAAAAAAGTGATTAAAAAAAAATATAGGATATAAAAATGTTAAACGCAATACTACTTGGTGGCTCTATAGCTACAGTTAGTGGTGTAATCGGGTTTCTCATTTCTAAAAAAATAACTAGCGCTAACTTTGAAATATATACCGAGCAAGCTAAAGCGAAAGCAAAGGCTATCGACAATGAGGCACAGACACTTTTAAAACATGCTCACCTAAAGTCAAGTGAGATTGAACTAGAAGCGAAAAAAGAATTTGATAGCGCTAAACAAAGAGCTAAAGAAGATATGCTTCAAAGAGAAGATGAACTTATCCGTAAAGAGCAGGCTTTTAGTCGATTTAAACAAAATCAAAGTGACAAGATAGAATCTGAATATTCTATAGTAAAAGCAAAAAAAGTTAATTTACAAAGAAATGAGAAGTCACTGACTTCACTACAAGAAAAATATGAAAAAAAGATAGATGAAGCAATTCATACGATAGAACATAGCGCAGGTTTAACACAGGCTGAGGCTAAAACTATTCTCTTTGAGAAAGTGGAAGAAAAATCTCGTGGAGATATAGCTCATATAGTAAGAAAGTATGAGAATGAAGCAAAACAAGAGGGTGAAAAAAAGGCAAACTATATTCTTGCTCAGGCAACAAGTCGTTTTGCTGGAGAATTTGCAAATGAACGTTTAACAAATAATGTTCACCTAGATAATGATGAACTAAAAGGTCGTATAATTGGTAAAGAGGGACGAAATATACGTTCTTTAGAAACACTTATGGGTGTGGATATTATTATTGATGATACACCAAATACCATACTTGTAAGCAGCTTTAATCTTTATAGACGAGCTATTGCTACAAAAACTTTACAACTTTTGATTGCGGATGGACGTATCCAACCTGCGCGTATTGAAGAGATATTTAATAAAGTAAGTACTGAATTTGAAGCAAATATCCTGAGAGAAGGTGAAGAGTTAGTAGCTGAGATGAATGTTGGGGCAATGCATCCAGAACTTTTAAAGCTTATAGGAAGACTGCGTTATCGTGCTAGTTATGGACAAAATGCTCTTGCACATACTCTTGAAGTTGCATACTTAGCTGGTATTATGGCATCAGAAATGGGCGGAGACCCTGTTCTCGCGAAACGAGCAGGTTTACTCCATGACATTGGAAAGTCTCTCACACATGATCATGATGGAAGTCATGTTGATTTAGGGGTAGAAGTTTGTAGACGTTATAACGAAGGTGAAGTCGTTATAAACGCTATCTACGCACACCATGGGCAAGAAGAGATTCATACTATAGAATGTGGCGCGGTTTGCGCGGCAGACGCACTATCCGCGGCGCGTCCAGGTGCCAGACGTGAAGTTTTAGAAAGCTTTTTAAAACGCGTGACTGAAATAGAAGATATTGCTTCTTCTCATCCTGGAGTGAAGCAGTCTTATGCAATCAATGCAGGACGCGAAGTAAGGGTGATAGTAAACGCGACATTAATCAATGATGACGAGTCTATTCTAATGGCCAAAGAAATAGCCAAAGAGATAGAAGAAAAAGTCCAATACCCGGGTGAGATTAAAGTAAATGTCATCCGTGAAAGTCGAGCTGTTGAGTATGCAAAGTAGAGATTTTAGAATCTTTTAATGCAAAACTCACTATAATCTCGTAATTAATTTCCCACAGGAGCTTTTCTATGCCAGAATTGTTTACTTTTTTCGGTCTTATCACACATGACAAGACATTTATCTACATCACACACATGCTACTTTCAGCAGGTATTGCACTACTTCTAGTAAGAGTAGCAATGAGTAACTTACAGTTAGTTCCAAAAGGTACTCAAAACATTATGGAAGCATATATTTCTGGTGTTTTACAAATGGGAACAGATGTAATGGGAAAAGAAGCGGCTAGCCGTTATCTTCCACTTGTTGCAACAATCGGTCTTTTTGTTGGAATAGCTAACTTAATAGGTGTTGTTCCAGGTTTTGAAGCTCCAACAGCATTTTTAGAAATGCCTTTAACTCTTGCTCTTGTTGTTTTCGTTTACTACAACTTTGAAGGTATCCGTAGACAAGGTGTTGTAAAGTACTTTAAGCACTTTTTAGGTCCAGTATGGTGGTTATACTGGTTAATGTTTCCAATCGAGATCGTTTCTCACTTCTCACGTTTAGTGTCTTTATCTTTCCGTCTTTTTGGAAATGTAAAAGGTGATGATATGTTCTTGATGGTTATTCTTATGCTAGCTCCATGGATTTTACCAATGGTTCCATTCGCACTATTGACTTTTATGGCACTTTTACAAGCTTTTATATTTATGATGCTTACTTACGTCTACCTTGGTGGTGCTGTTACTATAGAAGACCACTAGGTTCTCTCTTCGTATGCAAAAAGATATTTATGAGAAAATCATAAGTTTTTTGCAAGGAGCATCTTGGGCAATTGTCCTTTTTGGTGCTCTTGTGACTTTCAAGTTTTTCATTCTTTTTGGTACGTTCCTCGCTATATTTTTCACACTCCTTTATATCGTCTTTTCACTCTTTTTCATTTTAGCTTTAGATGCTTTCTCCGTCAACAAACAGCGCCTTGAAGAGTCTAAGAAACAGACAGAACTTTTAGAAAAAATCTACACTCAAAAATTAGAGATTTAAATTAGAGACATTAAAGCATAAATTTGATAAAATAGAATCAATTAATTTTTATTCTAAGGAAATCTATGTTTGAAGTCGTTATCGGTCTTGAAGTCCATGTGCAACTCAACACAAAAACTAAACTATTTTGCTCGTGCGCTACAAGTTTTAATCATAAACAAAATACTAATACTTGTCCAACTTGTTTAGCACTTCCTGGTGCTCTACCTGTTCTTAACCAAGAAGTTTTACAAAAAGCTGTTATGCTTGGAACTGCTGTTGGAGCAACAGTAAATCGTACTTCTTACTTTGACCGTAAATCATATTTTTACCCAGATAGTCCTTCAGCATATCAAATTACACAGTTTTATACTCCTGTTATTCAAAATGGTAATTTAGAGATTGATTTTGAAGATGGTTCTAAAAAAAACATACGTATAGGTTTCGCTCATATAGAAGCGGACGCTGGTAAAAATATTCATGATGGTGATATCTCTAAGGTAGATTTAAATCGTGCGGGAACACCATTATTGGAGATAGTAACACAACCAGACATGAGAAGTGCAGAGGAAGCTATACTGTATCTTAAAAAGCTCCACTCAATCATTCGCTACCTAGATATAGGTGATGCGAATATGCAAGAAGGGTCATTTCGTGTTGATGTAAATGTTTCTATTCGTCCAAAAGGTGATACGAAACTTTATACTCGTGTAGAGGTTAAAAATATTAACTCATTTAAGTTTATTGAAAAAGCTATTGCGGTTGAAGTGGCTCGTCAGAGTGAAGCATGGGAAGATGGCGTTTATGATGAAGATATAGTCCAAGAGACTCGTCTTTATGACCAAGAGAAAAATGAGACTCGTTCTATGCGTGGTAAAGAAGAAGCGGCTGATTATCGTTACTTCCCTGAACCAGATTTACTTAAGGCTGTCATCAGTGATGAAATGTTCGAGAAATATTCTCAAATTCCTGAACTTCCAGATGCTAAGCGTGATAGATTTGTAAAAGAGTTTGGACTTAATGATTACAACGCAGGTGTGATTACTTCAAGTGTTGAACTGGCACATTTTTTTGAATCAATGATGAGCAATGAAGGGGTGACGGGGAAAACTGCTACGTCACTTTTAACAGTTGAACTTCTAGCTCGTTTAAAGGGTGAACTCAACATTAGTAACTCACCGGTGAACGCAGAGAAACTTGGGTTACTAGCTTTGAGAATAGATGATAAAACTATCTCAGGAAAAGCGGCTAAAGACGTACTTGATTACTTAATGGAAAATGATGTTGACATTGACGGTGCAATTGAGACTTTAGGACTTAAACAAGTTACTGACACAGGTGCTATAGAGGCTATCTGTGATGAGATTATAAATGCAAATCCCGAAAAAGTAGAACAGTACAAGGG
This sequence comes from uncultured Sulfurimonas sp., assembly GCA_963925755.1. Classification (GTDB taxonomy): domain Bacteria; phylum Campylobacterota; class Campylobacteria; order Campylobacterales; family Sulfurimonadaceae; genus Sulfurimonas. The sequence goes on from CAWUTM010000054.1 coordinate 21,758, forward strand.
TGGCAAAGACAAACTCTTCGGTTTTTTTGTTGGTCAAGTAATGAAAGCTTCAAAAGGAAGTGCGGACCCTCAAGCTGTTAATGAACTTCTAAAAACTAAACTAGGCTAGTCAATGTTAAAACACCTGATATTAGATGCTGCATATTTTTTACAAACATCTAAATCTTATCAGGCGAATAAACAATTTTTTTATAACCTACTCGAAAATGACAAGCATAGATATAAAAAATATGTAGATATATTAATGATAATGCTTATCTTTATAAGTGTTGGCGTTTTAATAAGAGAAGTGAAATTTCATGTGAATGATTATTTACTTTATTTTAGTAACTATGTTATATCGGTCATATTTTTCGTTGAGTATATGTTACGTTTATGGGTTAGCAGCAGTGTGAGTAAAATCATAGTGAGTCGTGCTGAACATGACAGCTTCTTATCTCGGGATATTAATCTTTTAAGCACATTTCGAGAAATTCTAAGTATTAAGTTTAAGTACATACTCTCCGTCCGAGCTATTATTGACCTTCTAGCAATACTTCCATTCTTCCATGAGTTAAGACTCCTCCGTATATTTATACTTTTTCGTGTTTTTAAACTTTTTAGATACGCAAAAAGCTTCCAAACTTTAGCAGGAGTACTCGCAACTAAGAAGTTTGAATTTTTAACTCTTGGGATATTTGCTTCTATTGTTATATTTGTATCTTCAGTTCTGATTTATGTCATGGAAGCAAATAATCCAGACTCTCCCATTGATACGCTTTTTGAAGCTGTTTATTGGTCTATAGTAACTATTTCAACTGTTGGCTATGGTGACATTACTCCAACGACTACAGAGGGTCGGCTTGTCTCTATGTTAGTGATAACTACGGGTATCGCAGTTTTAGCTTTTACTACCTCTTTGGTTGTCTCTGCCTTTACAGAAAAACTGGATGAAATAAAAGAAGTTAAAAATATTGAAGATATCGCAAAACTTAAAAATTATTATCTTGTATGTGGTTATGATAGCATTGCCAAAGAAGTGGCGCGAAAACTAAAAAAAAGCATTTATAATATCATTGTTTTAGATGATGATTTAGGAAGAATCCAAAGCGCTAGAAGAGATGGTCTTTTAGCGATGAACTACTCGCCAGGTAGCGTAGAAAACTATAAAAAACTTAACATAGACATAAAGAAGCAAGTTAAAGCTGTCTTATGTCTACGCGAAGATGATGTTGAAAATGTCTATACAGCTTTAACCGTTCGTTCCATTGATAAGGATATTTTCATTCTTTCACTACTTATGAAAGACTCAAATAGAAAAAAACTAGAGTTCGCTGGTATAAATCAAATTGTTTACCCTCAAAAGTTGATAGGTCTTATTACAAAAGAGCTTGTTGGTCAGCCTGCCGCTTTTGAAGTGATTCATCAGCTTAGAAGCGAGTACACAAACATAAATATTGATGAAATTATAGTTACAACGAGAATTATAGAGAACTATTCTACAGTAGGTTCACTCACAAATGAAAGGTTTAAAGTTATTGTTCTGGGAGTCTTTAAAGGCAATAGTGATAGATTTTATTTTAATCCTATTGATAGTACGCTTTTAGAGAATGGAGATTATATACTAGCCGTTGGATATAATATATTTGTAAGAGAGTTTGAAAAATCTTTATATAAAAAGGCAACTAATGCCTAAGAGAACAGCACTTATATTTGGTTTTAATAAGTATGCGCTAGAGATTGAGTCAAATGTAAAAGTAAAGTATGGCAATATAAAAATGTACTCTTCAAACAAAGATGAAATAGAAAATACACAGAGAAGTATAGAGTATTTTGATCTTAGTGATGAGTGGTCGAGTATAGAAGAAGGCATTGACATAGAGAGTTCCATAGCCTTTTGCGCACTAGAAGATAGTGCTGAAAACATCTTTTTAACCATCTCTTTAAGAGCCTATTTTAAAGAGCTTACTATTATCGCGATTGCTTCAAATAAAGAGAGTGCGAATAAGCTTACTATGGCTGGCGCAAATAAAGTAATACCTCTTGTTGAAACAACAGCAGATATAATCGCGAATGTTCTTGAAAAACCGATCTCGAACAAGGTTTTAAATAGTATTTTATATGAAGAGAGCGATCTAAAAATTGAGCAGGTAAAAATAGTAAATGAAGAGCACTTCGAGAATGCGTCTATTTCAGATATTGATTGGAGTAGGTACAATGGTATTATTATCCTTTCTGTGATGCATGAAGATATGAGCCATGAGTTTATATATGCCTCAAAACTCAAGAATCACATTATTAAAAATGGTGATATATTAGTAGTAGTTGGATTTGAAACAGATATAGAAGAGTTTAAAAAACTGATAGGGAGTCACTAGTATGAGAATAGGAGTTATAGGAGCAGGAAAATGGGGAAGCGCTTTAGCCTTTGCTCTAAGTGAAAAGAGTGATGTTGTTATCACTTCAAGAACACCAAGAGAATTGGCTAATTTTGTCTCACTTGAAGAAATACTTGAGTGCGAGTACCTTGTTATAACCGTTCCAGCACAAGAAATAGCATTATGGTTAGAGAAAAATTTTGTTTTTAAAAATCAAAAAATTTTAGTGGCGGCTAAAGGAATAGAAGCAACTAGTGGAAGATTCTTAAATGAAATATATGCGAAGCATGTTCCAAATGAAAATATCGCTTTTTTATCTGGTCCTTCATTTGCTGTAGAGGTAATGAAATCTCTTCCAACAGCACTTGTTATAAATTCGAAAAACAAAAAATTATCTTCTGAATTTGCAGAACTTTTCCCATCATTTATTAAAGCTTATACTTCTAATGATGTTGTAGGTGCAGAAGTGTGTGGTGCATATAAAAATGTCATAGCAATTGCTGCTGGAATATGTGAAGGCTTAGGACTAGGGAAAAATGCAGCCGCTGCGCTTATAAGTAGGGGCCTTGTGGAAATGCAACGTTTTGGCCTTTTTTATGGAGCTAGAGAAGAAACATTTATAGGTTTAGGGGGAGCAGGGGACCTGTTTCTTACAGCTTCTTCACCAATGAGTAGAAATTTTCGTGTTGGACTTGGACTTGCCAAAGCCAAAACACAAGCAGAAATACTCGAGGAGTTAGGCGAGGTGGCCGAGGGAATAGGCACTTCTTACGCTCTTAATAATATTACCAAGAAAAATAATTTATATCTCCCAATAGCCAAAGAAGTACATGCAATGCTAGAGGGTAAAAATCCAAAAGAGTCTCTGCAAGACTTACTCTCTAGTTAGTAGAAAGTAAAAGGAATTTATTGAGCCACTTTAAACGATTACAAAAAATATTACTGGCTATTTTTATAGGAATAGTTCTTTTTTTTATAGCAGGTACGGTTTTTACTCAGCCTCAGTCAATTTTAGTAGGCCTAATAGCCTTTTTAGTTACTCTTTGGACAAATGAAGGACTTCCTCTTGCAATTGTTTCTCTTATGCCAATTGCCCTTTTCCCCGCATTTGGACTCCTTGAAACGAAAGCGACTACGATTAACTATTCCCATCCTATTATATATCTTTTTTTAGGGGGCTTTTTACTTGCCATTGGAGTTGAGAAAACAAATCTCCATAGATATATTTCTCAGAAGATACTTTCGTTTTTTCCAAGTACACCTCGTGGGGTCATTTTCTCTTTAGTTTTGACATCGGGACTTCTAAGTTCTATACTTTCAAATACGACAACAGCTCTTTTACTAATATCAATAGCACTTTTTTTAAGCGAAGACGCCAGGTTGAAAATGCGTTTTGCGTTAGCTATAGCTTATGGCGCAAACGTTGGCGGAATCATTACTCCCATAGGAACACCTCCTAACCTCATTCTTTATGGAATTATGCAAGATAAAGGTTTAGAAACTTTGAGTTTTTTAAAGTGGGTTGGAATGGTTTCTCCTTTGGCGCTTACTATGCTTTTAGTCGTTGGATTTTTACTTAGCTTAGGGCTTGAAAAAACAGAGATATTGAAGGATGCTAAAAGACATGTTTTAGATATCCCACAAAAGAAAGTTTTGGGTGTTTTAGCTATTTTAGTGCTGCTCCTGTTCATAAATGCTCCGATTAAGCCTTATTGGGATGGTTTAGGGATGAGTGAACCTGTAATACTTTTAGCTTTTGGACTTACTCTATTTTTACCATATATAAATATTTTAGAGTGGGATGAAGACAGTAAAAGAGTTCCTTTTAAGATAATGTTTTTATTTGGGGCTGGGTTTTCCATAGCCAAAGCATTCTCAACTACAGGTTTAGCCGATAGCATGGCTTCGTACCTTTTAGCTATAACTCATTTTCCTCCTATCGTTTTACTATTTATAGTTGCAACTCTTATAACGTTTACAACAGAAATTACGTCAAACACAGCACTTATATCTATAATGCTTCCCGTTATATACGCTATATCTGAACAATCAGGCATAAATGCAATGCTATTTATGATGGTTGCAACTGTTTGCTCCTCTTATGCTTTTATGCTACCTATAGCAACCGCTCCAAACGCGATAGCTATGAGTAGTGGTGCCGTTCACGTAAAAGACATGTTGCGTTTTGGCGTTGTCTTAAATCTCTTAGGCATACTTTTCATTGTATTAATTGCAGAATATTTTTGGAAAGGAATACTTCTTTAAGAAAGTGTTTGATAAAATTTCATAAATTGACTAAAGGTTTACCATGATAGTTCATATAGTAATGTTTAAGTTTAAAGATGAAAAGAAAGCTTTAAACTTGGGAATAGCAAAAAATATGCTTGAAGGACTTGAACGTCCAATAGCTGAGTTGAAGTCAATGGAAGTGGGTGTTAACTTTGATGAATCGCCAAGAGCTTTTGACCTTTCAATATACACAACCTTTGAAACGCAAGAAGATTTAAAAACTTATGCTGTGCATCCTGAACATTTAAAAGTTGTAGAGTTTATTAAAAGTGTAACTTTAGAGTCTAAGGTCGTAGACTATATATTAGAGTAGTCTACGACTACTCAAACTTTACATTTTCATATCTGTCGTAGAGCCACTCTGCGACTGCTTGCTTCTCGTCTTCATTTTTTCCCTTAACAGCTTGTTATTTGACACTATACACAGGATTTATTAGCTCATTGTTAATATAAATAAGAAAGATGATAAAATTGCGGATAAATTTTAAAATATCAAGGTTTTTAAATGTTAATGACAATTGTCGCAATATATACGCTTTATGTGCTTATATTAATCTATACAAGCGTAATGCAAATAGGTTATATCAATCAAGAAAAAAATAAGGAACCAATACTTTTAGATAAGAATGACTTTGTAAAAGCTGGAGATTATTCTGTAGCCAAAGGAAAACTTTCCATAGTAAGTTCTTTTGTTGATTATCTCTTTTTCATAGCTTGGATGGGAGTAGGGCTTAAGGCTTTACAAACAAATATATTTTTTGAAAATGAAATAGTATTAAATATATCAATGGTAATGAGTTTTGTTGTTATTAGCTCTTTACTCTCTTTACCTTTTGCTTACTATGAGAAGTTTGTTTTAGATGAGAAATTTGGTTTTAATAAGTCAACTTTAGGCTTATGGATAAAAGACACTCTTATCTCCTTTATTATGACTCTCATTTTCGGTTCTTTAGTTGTTTGGGGAATATATGAAATTATCTCTAATTTTACTCTTTGGTGGTTATGGAGCTTTGTATTTATATTTGGTGTTGTTATACTTATAAATATGCTTTACCCTGCGTTTAGAGCAACTTTCTTTGATAAATTAACACCACTTCAAGATGAAGAACTGGATGATAAAATAAAAGACTTGATGGATAGAACAGGTTTCGTAAGCTCAGGCGTTTTTGTAAGTGACGCTTCTAAACGCGATGCAAGACTCAATGCGTACTTTGGTGGTTTTGGAAAGGCTAAACGTGTTGTTCTTTTTGATACTCTTATAGAAAAATTGACTACAAAAGAACTGCTAGCAGTTTTAGGACATGAACTAGGACACTTCGCGCATGGCGATATCTATAAAAATATAGCTATTGTTGGCGCTATGCTATTTAGTATGTTTGCTATTTTTGGAAACCTTCCTGTATCTTTGTATCTAGAAATGGGTCTTAGTGGTGAGCCATATGTTGTTATGATACTCCTTATGTTATTTATGCCTGTTCTAGGGTTTGTTATGATGCCAATAATGGGAATAATTAGCCGTCATAACGAGTATGCGGCAGATAGAATGGGAAGTGAACTTGGTGGTCCATCTGGCGCGATAGAACTTGCTAACGCACTTACTAAGTTAGTGATGGAAAACAAAAGTTTTCCACTCTCTCATCCACTGTATATATTCTTTCATTACACTCATCCACCCGTATTAGAGCGTCTAAAAGAGTTAGGAATGGACATTAAAAATTTAGATAGAAGTTCTTTAAAGACATAATGCAAGATAATCCGGTAGTTAAAGACATCCTCAAAGAGATTACACAAACTCTTTCACCTCATATTGAGAGAGCTTCTAGGGAGGCGCAACTTCTTTTAATGGCACATCTTAGTGTTGATGAACTTTGGTTAATTACACACCAGAGTGAAGCAGTCCAAGATGTAGATAAACTTATGTCTTGGGTTAAACGCAGAGAGAAGAATGAACCATTCGAGTATATAACCAATAGCGTTAGTTTTTACAGTGAAGAGTTCTTTATAAAAGAGGGTGCTTTAATCCCTCGTCCGGAGACAGAAATCCTCATAGATGAAGTAATAAAGAATGTAGAAGATAAAGCATCGGCTATAACTTTTGTAGAGGTGGGAATAGGGAGTGGTATTATTTCCATAATACTTGCGCGTCATTTTCTAAACGCTAAGTTTATTGCAGTTGATATATCTCAGGATGCTTTAGACATAGCGAAGATAAATATAGAAAAGTTTGGATTAGAAAATAGAATAGAGTTGCGTTTAGGTTCGTTACTTGAGCCTCTCGACGAAGATATAGATTATCTTGTATCTAACCCACCTTATATCGCAGATGCGGAAGTTTTAGAGTCTAATCTTGATTATGAACCTCAAAACGCTCTATTTGGTGGGCTGATTGGCGATGAAATAATTCAAGAGCTTCTTGAGTGCGTCTTAAAACAAAAAATTAAGTTTTTTAGTTGTGAGATGGGGTATGATCAAAAAGATAAAATACAGAGATATTTAAATGATAAAAAATTTAAAAGTTTAGAGTTCTACAAAGATCTAAGTGATTTTGATAGGGGCTTTACTCTAAAGGTATAATGTGAAAAGAAATATATATATAGATTTTAGTTATTTGTTAGTTATTGGAATGTCGCTTGGGGCTGTTCTTGTTCTTGGGATAGTTGTAGCGGCTGTTGTTTTTAATACTGGTAAACTTCCTGTAGAGATACTGATTGATAGGTATAACGCTGGAATTATAATGGGCGAGATATTTCATAGGTTTTCTTACTGGGTATACTTCTTAGCTGCGTTTGTAGGCTTGTATGAGGCGTATATGTACAAAACAGGTCAAAGAGACGCCATTGTTTTTGCAGCAGCAGTGAGTGTGATTTTTAGCGCATTAATGTTTAGTGCTGTTTACTCTCCTAAGATACTAGAGATGCAAGCTCAGGGTATAGAAGCAACTGCGAGTGATACATTTGAGAATCTTCATTATGCAAGCGAGATAGATTTTAAAATATTGGCTTTGGCTTTAGTTGTACTTTTTGTAAGAAGATTAATGCTGCTAAGAATTTCTTAACGCTCGGAAAATTTATCGTGCCACCATTCCGATGGTGAGAATGTTCTTTTTTTGATACTCTCTTCATCAAAAGGATATTCGTAGCTATTACAGTATGCTAAAATTGTTTCATATGCATCGTTAATACTCATACTCATATCGGTCGCTCTTTTTACATCATCGGTATGTTTATCCGGATGCCATTTTTTCATAAGAAGTTTATATTTGTTTTTGATTTCTTTAAGTGAGGAAGTTTCACGAAGACCAAGGAGTGACTTGGCTTTCATTACTTTGCTAAATTGAGACAAGCTTTTAGTCTTGTTGCTGTCTCATATAAGCAGGAATATCAAGATAGTCAGGATCAAGATCACCACCAACTATAAGACGTGGACGTACTTTAGCACGTGGTGGTTCAGGATTTTGACTTACGAAGTCTTCATTATTTGATAACTCTTTTTCAAAACCAGTTGCAACTATAGTGATCTTTACATAGTCTTCACTAAGTGTTTCATCCGTTGACGTTCCCCAGATTACTTCAGCTTCTTCGTGAGCGCTCTCATGAACAACATCCATAGCTTCCGCAAGTTCCATCATAGGAAAGTCTGGGTGCATGTTAAAGTGTACTAAAACTCCCATTGCTCCATTTATTGACATGTTATCAAGAAGAGGAGACTCAATAGCTGCCTTAATAGCTTCGTATGCCGCATTATCACCTTGATGCTCGCCAACACCCATAAGAGCCATACCCTTATGACTCATAACAGTTTGTAAATCGGCGAAGTCAAGGTTGATATCATTATCGCCACTTGATAAAATAACGCCAGATGTTCCACTTACGGCTTGCGCTAAAACGCTATCCACTATTTTAAAGCTCTCTTTCATTCCTAATTTTCTATCAATGATAGAAAGAAGCTTGTCATTCGGAATAACAACGATAGAGTCACTCTCTTTTTTAAGCTCTTCAAGACCAATGTCCGCAAGTTTAAGACGTTTACGACCTTCAAACATAAAAGGTTTTGTCACTATAGAAATAGTTAACGCTCCAACTTCTTTAGCGATTTGAGCAACAACAGGCGCCGCACCTGTTCCTGTCCCACCACCAAGGCCAGCGGAGATAAATACTATGTCAGCACCTTGAAGAGCTGCACGAATTTCATCATAGTTTTCTAAAGCAGAATCTTTACCGATGTTTGGTTTCATACCAGCGCCAAGACCCTTTGTGAGTTTAGCACCAATCTGAATCTTAGACGCAGCAGAATTTTCATTTAAAACTTGAGCATCAGTATTAATAAGCATCATCTCGATACCACTAACACCTTCTCTAATCATATGACCGATCATATTTCCACCACCGCCACCAACACCGACAGCTATGATTCTCGCACCGTTTAAATTATTTGATTCTTCTATTGAAAATGGTTCCATTACATCACTCCTTTAAAATAACTGGGTAGCCCAGTTCCAAAACTTACTAAAGCTGCTAGCCTCATCACTCTTTTTCTCTTTTTTTGCATCTAGCGAAATCATTGTATCCTCAGGCTCTTCCAATGAAGGAGCAACGGGGATATCTAAGGAATCATTAAATTTCACAGTAGTCTTTGAAGCTTCAATCTCATTGACATGTCTAACGCGTTTATTTACGTCTATTTCATAAGGCGTATACGAAGTGGCAGAATACATGATAAGACCAATTACGCTTGAGTACTCAGGATCTCTTAAATTATCAAAAAGACCATCCATCTCTATAGGTTTTGCTAAACGCACAGGCATAGAACCAAAGGTGGCAACAGCAAGGTCTCTAATACCTTCCATCTTTGAAAATCCACCAGTCAAAACAACACCCGCACCCATTTGATCTTTAAGTCCACTTTTATCAATGAACTGTGAAAGTATCATAAGCGTTTCTTCTACTCTCGCAAAGATTACATTATGTACTACATCAAGTGAAACCTCATGCGTTGAGCCTTCATCTCCTATCACAGGAAGTTCTATAAGGTCATTGCTTGGTGTTAATAGTGAGCCATATGTCAGTTTTACATTGTCCGCAACACTGAGAGGCGTATGAAGTGCCATAGAAAGGTCACTTGTTACATGGTTTGATCCTACCCCTAGAAATTCATTGTAACGTATAGAGTTTCCAGAATGAATAGCGATGTTACTTGTGTTTCCACCCATGTCAATAACAGCAACGCCAAGTTCTTTTTCATCTTCATTAAGAATAGCAATTGAAGAAGCATAAGAGTTTAGAAGAATATTATCTACTTCTATTCCTGCTCCGTTTACTGCTTTTTTGAGATTGTTAAGATTTGACTTTTGTGTTGTTATGATATGCGTCTCAACCTCTAAACGTGAGGCATTCATACCTAGTGGATCTTCTATAAAGTCTTGATCATCAAGTTTAAAGTTATAAGGCAGGGCATGAAGCACTTCATACTCACTTGGAATATTTGCATTATATAAAGAAGTGTGCATAACGCGTTCAATCTCTTTTAGACTGACTTCTTTAGTCTGAATATTTACAATACCATTAGAATTTAGACTTTTTGTATAGGCACTGCTGATAGAAACAATAGCAGAAGTAACATCACATCCAGAAACACGTTTTGCATCTTCAACAGCAGTTTTAATACTTCTTGAAGCCAGTTCAATATTTGTAATACTGCCGCGTTTTAAACCCTGTGCCTTTGCTATTCCTGCTCCGGTAATAGCAATAGAGTTGTTATCGTCTATTTTTGCGATGACAGCACATATTTTTGTTGAGCCAATATCAATGGCTAAAACATTTCTACTCAATTTAGAGTCCTTGGATAAATATCTCTGTTTGGTACTTGTTTTGTAAAGTTTTTATAAGTGCTTTAGAAAACATACTATTTTTTAGTTTTTCAATCGTATTGGCAAGATTCTTATTAGTATTATCAAGCAATTTTTGTTCCAAAATATAGTAAAGAACTATCTTACCACTATTTAAACTAATATACGCTCTTTTCTTACTGCTTGTAAAGAGTTTTGTTAAAAATTCTTTAGTTTCTTCTTTAGAAAGATCAGTCAGACTAGAAACACTACTTACAGTAATAAAGTCCGTTGTTGTGCCCTTAAAGTGTGCAATTGACTTATTGGCAAGTTCATAAATTTTTTCTTGTCTTCTTTTGTCTATAAAAAGGGCTGTCACTTCTTTTTTAGCCTCTTCATAAGATTTTTGAGTTGCTTGGTTTACTTTTGCTAACTTAAAAGTATGGTAAATACCATTTATCATAAGAGGTTTCATATATGGAGAAAGAGGTGAAAGCTTAGATACTTCTTCTAAAACTTCTGGAGTAAAGATGTTTTTAGAGTTTGAAATTGTTGCAAAATTTAGTTTTATATCGTCTTCTAGCTTACCTTTTTTATAGGCTATATATGATCTTAAAGCCTTGTCTTTTGTAGCTTCGTCGTTTAGCTCTTTAATTATTAAATCTTTTGCGGACTTCTGACTCATTACTTTGCCGTCACTCTCTTTAAAGTGATTTTTATTTTCACTGTAGTACTCTGAAAGTGTTGCATCAGTATAAGTTTCGAGTATCTCTTCTTGAAGAAGATATGTTACATCATAACTTACCTCATTCATAAAGCTTTGAGATTGAGTCTTCCAAAATGGTTTTAAAGTTGCATCTGAGAGTTCTACTTTAATAGAGTCACGTGAGAGAACTTTATAGTTTATCTTATCTGCTATATTTACTAAAGTGTTTAAGACACTTAACTCATTCTCACTTGTTGTAACAGGAAGAAGATTAAGAGTCTTTTCTATTAAAAGCTCTTTTGTTAAACCTGCTTCATACTCTTTTGTAGAGAGTTTATTTTGTGAAAGAACTTGTTTATAGGTCTCTTTATCAAACTTAGCGTCTTTAAAAAAGTATTCTTGTGTTGTTATCTTTTCAAGTAATTCCGCATCAGTAATTTCTAGTTCATAAGAATGTGCTAGATTAAGCATAAGAGATTGTTGCACTAACTGTTCAAGAGCTTGTTTTTGCAAACCAAACTCTTTTGCCTTCTCTTCATCAAAGTCACCTTGAAACATTTGGTTATATTGTGAATATAAACGCGAGTAAACTTTTTGAAGTTCACCCATAGTTATTTCAACTTTACCAACCTTAGCGACAGCTCCCGCTTTGTCTCCATAACTATATTGTCCCCAACCAACAAAACCTGCGCCAACAAAAGCTATTGTTGAAATCCAGATAGTAATAATAAGCCATTTTTTATGTCTTTGCATCCATGTAATCATATGTTAAAAAACCTCTTTTTGATATTTGTCTTATTTTATGTAAATTCGTATTAAAACTTGATAAAAAGGAAGGGAAATTAGTCTAGTTCGTAATTACTGTTTGAATTGTCAAGCATAAGTAGCAATCGACAGCTTTTTTCTAGTATTGCGAGTTTTTTTGCCATTTCATTTAGATCTCTATTATAAGAGTAGATTCCATAACCACGTATAACCATGATATTAGTCTTTTTTGTTTGAAAATAGTAAGCTATTTCACTATCTGCTCTATCATACCAATCTTCAAACTGCTTAGGGTCTACTATATCTATAGAACCTAGCTCTTGATAACCAAAGTAGTCTTTTGGCGTAATGACATTGTGTTCCAGTGAGTAAGCTGTTGTAAATTGAGGCATACTAAAACATATATATTTCGCTTCTGAGATTTGAGAGTAGATGCTAAAGTGTATTCTTGCATCTAAACTCGCTTGATTCCAGCGGTAATCTTTTTTAAAATAGAGCTGAATAAGCGAAGCGTCATCAAGCGCATCAAAAATAGCCTCTTTTGTATTAATGATGAAACGGTTAGACTCCGTTTTTGCGGAGATAGAACCATGATATATACCAAAAAAATCTTTTCTAAACATAGAAAGTGCTAATGTTGAGAGTTTCTTTTTTAGGTTCTGTCTATCCATAAGTCTTCCTACTTAAACCAAGATTTCATTTTATCAATAGCAGAGTTGAGAACACTTTCATGAGGTTTTGATTCTATACCAAAGGACTCTTGAAGGTTAGCTATTAATTCGTACTGCTCATCACTTAAGACTCGCGGGTATTGAATATTCACAATAGCAATAAAGTTTCCTTTACCATGACCATGAACATCATCAATACCTTCACCTCTAAATGTGAAACGCTGCTTATCTTTCGTGCCTATGTCTAATTGTAACTCCAACTCACCTGAAAGTGATGGAATTGTGATACTTTCACCTGTAATAGCTTGAGTGAAAAAGACTGGAATCTCAATGTATACATCATTGTCATCACGTATAAAATGCTTGTCTTGCTCAACTTCAAACGTAATGTATAAGTCTCCACGAGAGCCTTTTTTACCGATATTTCCTTTGCCTGAAACTCTCAGTCTATTCCCAGTATCTATACCTTTTGGAACTGAAATAGTTACATTCTCTTTGACTTCATCATAACCAGAACCTTTACAACTTTTACAAGCTGTGGACGCAGCACTTCCTGTTCCTTGACAAACTGGACAAGTTTGTGAAAAAGTCATAAAACCTTGTTGCATTGCTACTTGACCTCGGCCTCCACACTGCTTACAAGTTGATAGTTTTCCATCTTTCGCGCCAGTACCATTACATTTGGCACAAGCTTTTTTGTAAGAAAAGTTTACTTCTTTTTCACAACCAAAGATAGCTTCGTTAAATGATATACGCATTTCTACATTCATATCTAATGGATATTTGTCCATATCTGCTGGATTTTGACGACGACGAGATTGTCCTCCCCCTCCATTGAACATATCTTCAAACATTGAACTTAAATCTTCAAATCCACCAGATGAACGACGGCCACCGCCACCACCCATTCCTTGAAGTCCTTCTTTTCCATAACGGTCATAAATACTTTTTTGTTTCTCATCACTAAGGCATTGGTAGGCTTCATTACAAATTTTGAATTTGTGTTCTGCTTCTTCATTTCCAGGATTCTTGTCAGGATGATATTTTTTAGCCATTGTTCTATAGGCTTTTTTGATAGTTGTTTTATCGGCATTTTTTGTAACTTCTAAAATTTCGTAGTAGCTTAATTCTTCCATTGTTATCCATATAATTATAGTATTTTTGCAATTATACCGTTTTTGTAGTTTAATAATAAATAATTTAGACGCTATAATCACATTTATGAAACAAAGCATATTTATTTTACTTATTAGTATACTCTTTTTTGGATGTACAAAAGCGCCACAGATACTTTCAAATAAACTCCCCCAGACATATCTCATGGAAAGTGATTTCTCAAACCTGCCAAATTTTTGTGAAGAAAATTATGGTGATGTACTTAAAGAATTTAAAAATAGTTGTAAAAGCAGTAAAAGTAAGAAAATTTATGGCGAACTATGCAATAAGTCTGTATCTAATCTAACTCCAAAAGAGTTTTTAGTCGAGTACTTTACACCATATGTTATTCATTCTAAGAAGGCACAAAAAAAAGGATTGTTAACTGGTTATTATGAAGCAAAACTTTATGCTTCTCGTAGTAAAAGCAGTAAATATAAATATCCTATATATAGCACGCCTAAAGACTTAGTGAGTGTTGACTTAGGTTCTATTTATCCAAAATTAAAAAACTACCGGCTTAGAGGACGTGTTGTTGGGAATAAACTTGTTCCCTATGATACAAGAGAAGAAAGTAAATATAAGGATGTAGATGCGGATGTTCTTTGTTATTGTGATTCAAAGATAGATAGATTTTTTCTTGAAATTCAAGGTTCGGGACGCGCTGTACTAGATAGTAATGAAACCATATTTATAGGTTATGATAATCAAAATGGTCATAGATATAGAGCTATTGGACGCTACTTGGTAGAAGAGAATGAGTTGCGAATAGAAGATGTTTCTCTTCAAAGTATTAAAAGATGGCTTGAAGACAATCCATCAAGAGTAGACGAAGTGCTCAACTATAACAAGTCACTAGTTTATTTTAGAGAGAAGTCTCAAGGTGCGACTGGAGCAATGGGTTTGGAGTTGAGTCCATCGCGTTCTATAGCTGTAGATAGACACTATATACCACTTGGCAGTATGTTGTATCTAAATGCCATGGTAGATGATAAAGAGCTATCTAAAGTTGTGTTTGCGCAAGATACTGGAAGTGCAATTAAGGGTGCGGTTCGCGCAGATCTATTTTTAGGAGCTGGGAATGAGGCTCTAGAAATAGCGGGGAGACTTAAATCTGAACTTCATCTATGGATTCTACTTCCAAAAGAGAATGGGGAAAACTATGAATAACTCTTTAGAAAAATTTAACCGTCTTGTAGATTCACTCCAAGAATTACCAACTATTGGGAAGAAGTCGGCTACAAGACTTGCATATCATATGATTATGGATGATACTTTTGTAGGGATGCGAGTTTCCCATGCTATAGAAGACGCACTGGGTAGTTTGAAAAAATGTTCAGATTGTGGTGGTATGAGTGAAGATGAAATTTGTTATATATGTTGTGATGAAGAGAGAGATAGTACGCTTTTATGCATTGTGGAAAATGCAAAAGACATACTACTTTTAGAAGAAAATGGACTTTTTGATGGGAAGTATTTTGTACTTGATTCTCTTGAAGAATTAAGGATTTCACATCTTGAAGATATGGTAAAAAATGGTGTAAATGAAGTGCTCTTTGCATTAACACCCTCAATTTCCAATGATGCTGTGATTTTATATATCGAAGATAAGTTAGGAAGTTATAGCATCAACTTCAGTAAAATTGCGCAAGGTGTGCCAACAGGCGTTAGTTTAGAAAATATTGATTTGCTTTCTTTGACAAGAGCGTTAGAGGGTAGGGTGAGAGTTTAGATGAGACATATACTATTATTTGTTAGTTTAGTTTTTATGTTATTCGCAAATGATGAGTATGAACTAAAAGATTTCAAAAATGAGAAAACAAAGTCGAGTATGCAAAAATGGTTAGATAATGACCTCTCTTTAAAGCCATATAAAACAAACTACATACTTCCTTATGGATATTCTAGTAAAGAGTATCCGTCCAATATTCCAACGCTAGAATATAGAAATATAGAAGCTGAACTCCAAGTAAGCTTACAACTGAATGTTGGAAGTAACCTTCTAGGTCTTAAAGAGAAATACTACGTTTCATATACTCATCAGGCTTTTTGGCAGATTTATATAAATTCTGCACCTTTTAGAGAGAGTACCTATAATCCAGAAGCCTTTGTGATTATTCCTATAGAAAATAAAGGTTCTATCTTCAGCCTTCGTTCTCTTAAACTTGCCCTAGCTCATCAATCAAATGGCCAGCCAGATACGAGTGAAGTCTATTTTGACCAAAATCAGAGTTTAGGGAATCTCTCTAGAAGTGTGAACTATGTGTATGGCTCGCTTAGAGGACAGTATAATGGTTTGATCGTAGATTTAAAAGCTTGGGTGCCTTTACCTGAAGATAGAGAGTATAGTGATAATTATGACCTAATGGATTATTGGGGATACAGTAGTTTAAAGCTGACATATTTTATAAATGAGCATATGTTCACTTTGATGGGTAGAGGAAATATAGGAACGCATAGGGGAGCAATAAAAGCTACCTATTCATACCCCTTGGCGCATAATAATTTCTATGTAAAGCTCTTTAGTGGATATGGGGAGTCTCTTATAGACTATGATAGTAAACTGACAAAACTCTCATTTGGTTTTTCATTCTCAAGATAAGCTACTTCTTGATAGCTTAGAGTTCGAAGCTCTTTTTCATATAGTATTTTATATCTTCTTTTTTAAGTGCTGCGTTTACAAATAACTCATTGGCTAGGACACCTTGACCCAGAAGCATATCTGCTCCATCTTTGTAAGTAATACCTTTTTCTTTTGCTAATTGTAAAAATGGAGTAAGTTTTCCATATATAGCATCGGCAACAAAACTTGTATGCTCGAGTATGGATTCAATCATCTCTTTTGGCGCTGGTAACTCTTCATCTTTAAGTCCAGCACTTGTTGTATTTACAACGAGGTCATAGTTAGAGGCAGTAAAGTCTTTCCAATCAAAGCATTGGCAACCCAACTCTTTAAAGTATCCAAGTCTTCCCGCACTTCTGTTTAAGACACTAACATTTAAAGAGTCTTGTAAAAATCTAGAAGCTAATGCTTTTGCTGTGCCTCCAGCTCCTAAAATAAGAATATTTTTGATATTTTTA
Organism: uncultured Sulfurimonas sp.; assembly: GCA_963925755.1. GTDB lineage: Bacteria > Campylobacterota > Campylobacteria > Campylobacterales > Sulfurimonadaceae > Sulfurimonas. The sequence continues at coordinate 38,606 of CAWUTM010000054.1, forward strand.
AACTCGCTTATTGCATAGATAAAGCCATCAGCATCAGTGTTATAGCCTATAAGTCTTCCATTTTCATTCACCAGAGTATTGACCACGCCTACTTTTTTCCCAAAACCTCTGACTTCATCACAGGCATTAAACGCAGCTTCTTTATGAGGGACAGTAACATTTGCTCCACTTAGGCCAAGTGTGAAAAAAGTCTCTTTTAATTTAGTTCCATCTTTGAGATGCGTTCTTGTGTAACAAGCGTCATAGTTGAGGTTTTTAAAAACAGAGTTATGCATAAGAGGAGAACGTGAGTGTGACACAGGATCACCAAAGATTGAGAAAAGTTTTTTCATATTACAGGATTCGGCATTTAGTGCCTCACTGTACTGAGCTTTAGCTCTTGTTTTTTATCTAAATCTTCTAGGGAGTGAATGAGCGCGCCGAGTTTATTTTCTACCTCTTGGTATTCTGATTCTTTTACGGAGTCTGCAACTATACCCGCACCAGCTTGAAGAACTACTCTATCTTCTTTAACCATAGCCGTTCTAATTGTAATAGCACTATCCATATTACCATCGAAACCAAAATAGCCTACACTTCCACTATAAAAGCCTCGTTTGAGTCCTTCATATCGTGCGATGAGCTCCATAGCACGTATTTTAGGTGCACCAGTCATAGTACCTGCTGTAAATGTTGCCATGAAAAGATCAAACATGTCTTTATCATCACTTAATTCTGCTGTTACATCAGAGACTATATGCATCACATGAGAAAAACGTTCTATATGCATCATATCTTCAACTTTTACAGTACCTGTTTTAGCAACACGGCTTACATCATTTCTACCTAGGTCTATGAGCATAAGGTGTTCTGCTAACTCTTTAGGGTCAGCTAGTAGTTCTTCTTCTAGTGCTTTATCTTTCTCTTTTGTATCACCGCGTTTGCGTGTTCCAGCAATTGGACGTAAAAGAAGTTCACCTTCGCTGAGTCTCACCATAACTTCAGGAGAAGAGCCAACGATGTTAAAGTCTTCGTATTCCATCAAGAACATATAAGGAGATGGGTTTTTTGTTCGTAAGACTCTATAAAAACTAAATGCGTCAACTTTTATCTTTCGAGTAAAACGGTTTGTCATTAAAATTTGGAAAACATCACCACTTTTAATCATCTCTTTAGATTTGTCAATCATATCAAAAAACTTCACTTTCGAGTGAGCGTAAGAGCCTTTATCGTTTCCAATATTATGAACTCTATGTTTATATGTATAAGAGCCTTTTAGCTCATCATGAATACTGGAAAATTTGTCTTTATATTCACTTAGAGTGGAAATTAGAGTAATCTGATGGTTTTTATGTGAGTAAATTAAAACAAGTTTTGGAAGAATTAAGTCAAGGTCAGGAGTGCCCAGTTCATCTTCTAGGTTGTCCATACTAGAACCTAGTTTTGGCTCGAATACTTTTACCATATCGTAACCGATATAGCCTATAAAACCATCAACATAACCTACTTTTAACTCTTTTGTCGCCTTTTTATATTCTGTTGTATCTACAGATTTATAATAATTTTTTAGAAAAGTAAAAGGAGATTCGTCTTTTGTGTGGACTTTAGAGTTAGAATCGGTATAAAGAGTTTTATTGTTAATATACTGTACTCTTTCTCGTGCACCTATACAAATAAAGCTGTAGTTGCCGTCACTCTGTCCAGCACTCTCAAAAAGGTAACTTATCTCGTCTTGGAACATCTCTTTTAGTTTAGAGTAGACAGCAATAGGTGCTAACTGGTCAAGGGTAAACTGTTCTGAATATATCAATGTGGTCCTTAGTATTTATTATAAAGTGACTAGAAAAGCGCCAGGCTCTACTTTAGAACGTAAAACACGTCGAGCATCTTTCGCTTTTTGCACTGTAGAAAAAGGACCAACTAAAACTTTATTTAATGTCTTGGCATTTTTCGTAATTTTACGAAATTCATATACATAACCAAGCTTTTCAATAGAGCTTAAAAAACTTTTATTTGGTTTGTATTTAGAAAAAGAGCCAACTTGAATATAGTAATGACCTGTTGTAGTCACTTTTTTAACAGGAGCTATTTCTTTCTTAATCGTTTTTCTTGTAGGCTTTACTACAATTGCTTTTTCTTCTGTTACTACAGGCAGTACAAGTTCTTTTTCTCTTAGACTTTCTGCTTTAAGTTTCTTAGTTATAAGATCTAAATCTGATTCACTACTTTCTTCTTCAACAACTTCAATTTCTTCAAAAAGAGGTTCCTCTGCGATTGAGTTAAGCTCTTGAACTTCTGGCTGAGGAGGAAGAACAGCTTGTGGAAGATTATCGGTACCGTTTGAACTTAGCGAGTTCATTAACATTACCACTATTATAAGGATAACACCTAGCGTAGCTACAGCTAAAATTATCTTTTTATTTGAGTTGGTCATGCCACCCTTATTTAATATAATGTCATTGAGTTCATTATTGTTGTTCATGATTAATTACCTTGATAGTTTAAATTACTTTATGATACCTTAATATTACTTATGTAACAAGTTGTCCTACATGTGCTTCGACCAAGAAGCTCCTCTTTCTTTTGCATATACCTCATAAGGTAGAGCGAGTATATTGTATTCATCTGGCATATCAGAATTTGGAAACATTTTCCACTGTTTAGGTTGCTTTGAAGCTAATTTCATACTTATCATTTTACCTAACTGAATTGCTTCAGCAAGGGTTGTATGACCTTTATGAATATAAACATGTAGATGCCCATCTGTTTTTGTAGTATATGCTGTAAAATTTATATAACCTTCTTCACGTAGAAGGAGTTGTGCTTTATGGTAAAAGCGTTCAGGATCTCGACCATTATAATCTATCACAATATTTTCAACTTTATTGTGCTTATTGACAATAGAATGAGCAACTGTTATATCACCTTTTAGATGTTGATTTATGATAGATTGAGAGAGGGGCTCATTGACTTTTTCAAATTTATTATAAAAAGTACGACCCTTAAAAGGTATTTTATCAACGACAGCATCCCTTTTGATCCAATAATGATCACTCACCATTTTTATGAGTTTAAGGTCCATTGCTGTCATTGTGACTTCTTGATTAATATGTTGCTTGATTATAGATTACAAAGTTCTGCGCTAAGGTTTTTAACTCTTCTTTAATAGAAGCTTGAAGTTCTGTATTTGTAATATCATCTAATACGTCAGCCATTTTATTTGCAATGAGCTCAAACTCTTTTTCTTTCATACCACGAGATGTTAGTGCGGGAGAACCAACGCGAATACCTGAAGTTACAAAAGGACTTCTCGTCTCACCCGGAACAGTATTTTTGTTAATAGTGATACCTGCATTTCCAAGAGCTGCGTCAGCATCTTTTCCAGAGATTTCTTTACCTACGAATGAAACAAGAATTAAATGATTGTCAGTTCCACCGGAAACAACATCATATCCACGTTTTATCATTACTTCACCGAGTATTTTAGCATTTGCTTTTACTTGTTTAGCATAATCTTTCCACTCAGGAGATAGGTTGTATTTGAAACCAACGGCTTTAGCCGCAATAACATGAACAAGTGGCCCACCTTGAAGTGCAGGGAAGATAGCAGAGTTTAATTTTTTTGCTAAATCTTCATCATTTGTCATAATCATTCCACCACGAGGCCCTGCAAGAGTCTTATGAGTAGTAGTTGTAACAACATCAGCATATGGGAATGGACTAGGGTGCTCTCCAGCACATACTAAACCAGCAATGTGCGCGATGTCAGCAAATAAAATTGCGCCTACCGCATCAGCAATTTCACGAAATTTTTTGAAGTCTATTTCACGCGCATAAGCCGAAGCGCCACAAACGATGATTTTAGGCTTAACGATTTGAGCGATATCCATAACTCTATCATAGTTTATACGACCGTCTAATTCAACGCCATAATAAAATGGAGAGTAGTTTTTACCTGAAAAACTTGGTTTAGAACCGTGTGTTAAGTGACCACCATGGCTTAAATCCATACCTAGAATCTTATCACCCGCTTTAAGAAGCGCTGCGTAAACTGCACCATTCGCTTGGCTTCCTGAGTGAGGCTGAACATTTGCAAAGTTACATCCAAAAAGCGCGCAGGCTCTGTCTATCGCTAATTGCTCAACGCCATCTGCATACTCACAACCACCGTAGTAGCGTTTGTTAGGATAACCCTCAGCGTACTTGTTAGTAAATACTGAACCCATAGCTTCCATAACAGCTGGTAGTGTAAAATTCTCAGACGCAATCATCTCTAAGTGGTCAGTTTGACGCTCTAACTCTTTTTCACATAAATCATAAATTTCGCTATCGTACTCTTTTAAAAAACTCATGGTATAAATTCCTTGTTATAATTGTTTGAATTATACTCAACATTTTATAATAAATGACTGAATAATAACTTTTGACTCTTTAAAAAATGAACTATTTAAGTTCATTTCTCACTATCTTTACAGCTTCAACCATATTTTTTAAACTTGGTTTTACTTCACTCCATTTTCTTGTTTTAAGTCCACAATCTGGATTTATCCATAGTTGTTCTTTAGGTAAGACTTCTAGTAGAAGTCTTATCTGTTTTACTATCTCTTGGACTGATGGAATTCTAGGTGAATGTATGTCGTAGACTCCTGGTCCCACCTCTTGTTTATACCCAAATTCTTTAAATATTTTGAGTAACTCATTACCACTTCTAGCTGTTTCTATTGAGATTACATCAGCATCCATCGATTCAATAGTTTCAATGATATTATTAAATTCGCTGTAGCACATATGAGTATGTATTTGTGTTTCTTGCCATGCACTTGAAACTGAAAGTTTAAAGTCTTTAACTGCCCATCTTTCATATTCTTTTATCTTTACTTTTCTTAGAGGATAACCTTCTTTAAAAGCAGCTTCATCAACCTGAATGATTTTAATTCCTGCTTTTTGAAGATCATCTATTTCATCGTTTATGGCAAGTGCAATTTGTTGAGAGACTTCACTTCTTAATTTGTCATCTCTTACAAATGACCAGTTTAAAATTGTTACAGGACCGGTAAGCATTCCTTTCAAAATTTTATCTGTTTTACTTTGAGCATAAGTAGTCCATTTAACACTCATAGGTTTCGGACGAGATATATCTCCATAGATAAAAGGTGGTTTGACACAACGGCTTCCATAACTCTGAACCCATCCATTTTGAGAAAAACCATAACCACTTAACTGTTCACCAAAGTATTCAACCATATCGTTTCTCTCAGGCTCTCCATGAACTAAAATTTCAAGTCCACACTCTTCTTGCAAGGATATACATTCATCTATATACTCTTTCATTTTTGTTTCATAACTTTCTTGAGTGATAAGTTCACTCCTAAAGTCTCGCCTATATTTTCTTAACTCTTTTGTTTGAGGAAAAGAACCAATTGTCGTAGTTGCTAAGTCTTTATACCCCAAAAGTTTTTTCTGAAGTTTTATTCTATCTTTATATTGCCCATCTCTATGTGTTTTACTTATGAGCTTAACTCTGTTTTGTACCTCTACATTATGAATTAAAATAGATGTACTTCTGCTGTCATTCGCCTCTCTATTCTCTCCAGCTTGAGTGAGTTCATATGCGTTTAAATCATTCTCAAAAAATAGCTTAGAGATAAGTGATATTTCTGCTAATTTTTCTTTTGCATAAGAAAGCCAATTTTTTATATTTTCATCCATTTTTAGCTCATGCTCTAATGTAAAAGGAGTATGTAGAAGTGAACATGAGCTAGAGATGATAATTTTATCTTTATCTATTTCTTTTGCTATTTTTTCTAAAAGTTTAGTAGTAGTTTGGAGATTATTTTTCCAAATATTTCTACCATCAACAACACCGGCTATAAGCTGTTTATCAGATTTTTTTATGATATCTAAGCTCTGAAAATTTTCATTTCCATATAAAAAATCAAGACCGATTCCCCAGATTGGAGTATGTACTAAAACCTTTGTCGCTTCTGTAGAGTGCTCAAAGTAAGTTGTAACAACTATCTTAATGTTTTTACTGATGTTTGAAAGTCTATCGTAAGTCGGTTTTATCAGTGCAATAACTTTTATTTGATTGTCTTTTGAAAAAATAGGTTCGTCAATTTGAACAATAACTTCTTGGTCTAATTTTGAGATCTCATAGAGTAACTCTTCATATATTTTTAGAACTTTCTCTAAAAGTTCATATATGTCTCCACCATCACTACGTTTAGAGAGCCCTAGATATGTGATTGGACCTATAATATTTATCTTTGTACTAATTCCTATTTCTTTCGCTTCTCTATACTCATTAATAATTTTTGATGCATTGAGCTTATAGTTATCTTCTAGAGAGAGTTCAGGAACAATGTAGTGATAATTTGTATTGAACCACTTTGTCATCTCCATGGCCAATGCATTTGTATTTCCCCTAGCCATTGAAAAATACAACTCTTCATCTTTTAAGTTACTAAATCTTGGTGGAATAGCATTTAACATAATAGAAGTATCTAGCATATTATCATAGAGAGAAAAGTCATTTGAACTAATAAAATCTATTCCTGCCTCTCTTTGGTAGTTCCAGTGTCTTTTCTTAAGTTCACTCGCTACATCTGTAAGCTCTTTAAATGAGCTATCTTTAGCCCAAAAACTCTCTAATACTTTTTTTAATTCTCGATGTTCACCAACTCGTGGGAATCCAACTACATAATTTTTTTTTGACATGGGTATATCCTTGTAATATCTTTAATATTTTATTTTGAGTTTTGATTGATTAAGATATAAAGAGAGGAGGGTGGACACCGGTTCTTCGAAATGCAAAACAGACAGTATAAAAGGGGCATCTTGGGATAAAATGGTTGAGGAGAAGAACTACTTTTGTTTTGAGTCTATAGTAACAGTTACACTGGCAAGGTTTTGAGTTTAACTCGCAAAGAGTTTCCAAAATTTCATCAGGTGGAGACTCATTTAAGGTATCACTCTCTATAGAAGTTTTGTTTTGAAGATAAAGTTCTGAGGAAGCAGCACGACTTGCAAGAGTTGGAACTATACTATGTGCTAACATAGAAGAAAAAGTAAAGTAGTTCTTTGCAAAGCCGCGAGGAGATTTCATAATTTACTCGGCTTCTGTTTCGTTTCTTTCTTCATTAGCAATTGGTTTCATTGCTGGGAAAAGAAGCACATCTCTAATAGATTGCTCATTAGTTAGAAGCATTACCAATCTGTCTATTCCTATTCCTTGTCCCGCCGTTGGAGCCATACCATAGCTTAGCGCTTCAACAAAGTCACTATCCATTTCATGCGCTTCGTCATCACCACTGTCTTTAGCGTCCATTTGACCTTCAAAACGCGATAGCTGATCTATTGGATCATTTAACTCGCTAAATGCATTTGCTATCTCACGACCTGCAATGAAAAGCTCAAAACGCTCAGTTATATCTGGATTTTCATCACTTCTGCGCGCTAGTGGGGAAATCTCTACTGGATATTCTGTAATGAAAGTAGGGTCTATTAGTTTTTCTTCAACAAACTCGTCAAACAACTCGCCTTGAAGTTGACCTAAATTCATTCCAGGTTTTACTGTAATGTTTTTAGTTTTCAAATAAGCAACTATAGACTCTTTTGTCTTACACATTTCTGCGGGAACGCCACCAATTGTTGTAAGTGATTCAATGAGTGGAATCTCAGTAAAGTTGTCGAAATTTACTTCCATCTCACCATAAGGAAGACGAGTAGGTAGGTTTAAGTGCTCAAAAAGATACTGAAAATACTCTTTTGTAATGTCTATTAAGTCTTTATATGTCTTATAAGCCCAATAAAATTCGATAGATGTAAACTCAGGGTTATGTGTCGCATCCATACCTTCATTTCTAAAGTTACGGTTAATCTCAAAAACTGCTTCAAATCCACCAACAATAAGGCGTTTTAAATAAAGCTCCGGAGCGATTCTTAGGAATCTATCAATTCCAAGGGCATTATGATGAGTAACAAAAGGTTTAGCATTTGCTCCACCAGCGATAGGGTGCATCATAGGAGTTTCCACTTCTAAGAAACCTTTATCTTCAAAGAATCTTCTTGTAAGTGAAATAACTTTAGAACGAGTTTGAAAAGTTTTTCTGACTTCAGTATTCATAATTAAGTCAAGGTAGCGTTTTCTATATCTAATCTCTTTATCAGTTACCCCATGAAATTTTTCAGGAAGTGGGCTGATAGCTTTTGTTAATATTTTTAAATTCTCAACATGAAGAGACAGCTCTCCTTTTCCAGTTACAAAGGGATAGCCTGCAACTTCAATGATATCTCCAACTTCAATGTTTTTCTTAAATATCTCATTATAAAAACCTTCAGCAAGATTATCACGAGCAACATATATTTGCAACATACCACTTTCATCTTCTATTTTTACAAAAGAAGCTTTTCCCATCACACGAAGAAGTTTAATACGACCAGCTACAATGTAATGGCGTTTTTCATCGCGTTTATCTTCTTTATCAGCAATATCGGAGTTTACATTCAAATACTTCTCTATAGTTGTATTTCTTTTAGAATCATTTGAATAAGGGTTGTGTCCTGCTTCTTTTAAAAGTTTCGCTTTTTCTATTCTTTGTTGAATAAATTTATTATCAAAAATCAATCATTTTCCTTGTTTTATTAGAGTTATTTTCTTTGGCATTGGGAACAAATTCCATATATCTGCATGGAATGGTCTTCCATTTTAAAACCGAGTTCTTTTGTTATGAAATGTTGGCGTTTTTCTATCTCTTCATCTACGAATTCTGTAATTTTTCCACACTCTGTACAGATTAAATGATCATGGTGCTCTTTTGCGCCAAGCTCATATTTCTTCCCCTGCGCTCCAAAGGAGAGTGATGTTACCACTCCTGACTCTTCAAGAAGGGCTAATGTTCTATAGACTGTCGCTATCCCAGTTTTTAAGTCTGGATGCTTATTTTGAATGAGATGATGTAAAGCCTCTGGAGTAAGGTGCGCATCTGAACCGTATAGCGTCTCAAGTATAACTTCTCTTTGAATTGTGAATTTTAGATTATTCTTTTTGAGAAGTTCTTTAAAACTTTCTAAAAGTTGTTCGTACTCTACAGTTCTATCTTTAAAGTTTGTTGTTACGTTTGACATAGGTTACTACTCAACCTGTTCTTTGACAGTTTTTTCTACTTTCTCTGTTACAGCATCTTTTATAGCATCTGCATGTTCTATTATAATGTCTTTTGTAACATCATGGGTTGTTGTTTTTATATCTTCTTCGATTTTATCGATAGTACTATTAATATCATCACTAACGGCAACAGGATCCATTTTCATAATAAAGCCACCGGCTTCAACCATCACTGGAAATAAGAAACTAGTTTGCATGAAAGATTCCATACTTGATTTAACTGACTGAATGTTAAACGCGGCATGAGCTATGACTGAAGCTATAAGAAAAAATTTACTTGCTCCAAAAATAAAGCCAAGGATTCTATCAAAAACACCAAGACCACTTAGTGAACTGAGTTTTTTAAAAATAGCTCCAAGAATAACCATTAAAATCCAGAACCCTGAGAGTGTCGTGATAAAGCCTAAAAAGCTGACAGCTGAAGGTGAGGTAAAGTTAAATATGAGAGTATTAAAATACTCTCCAACACTATCTCCTGCGCGAGAGGCTATAAAAATACCACCAATAATTCCAATAAGGCCAAAGACCTCTTTAAAAAATCCATTGAGAATACCTTTTAATCCAAGTAGTAAAATTATGCTTGCTGCAATAATGTCAAAATAGTTAATTTCCATAAGTAAGTTCCGTACGTTTATTTTTTCAAAAAGTTCATCATAAAAGGATGCGACTAAAGTTTTAACTTCATCTTTATCCAGTATCTTAAATATTTGCTAATTATACAATTATAAGCATAAATAAAACTTTTGTATTCTTTTTTGTTAGCTAAAGACAATCTCTAAACATTATTTTATGTATATTAAGGTAAAATCGCAAAAATAATAATTACATAAGGTATGCATATGAGCACTTGGAGTCCATCAAGTTGGAGAGAAAAACCAATTTTACAACAACCAACTTATCCAGATAAAGCAAATTTAGACAGAGTATTAGCAGAACTCAAAAATTATCCACCACTTGTTTTTGCAGGCGAAGCTCGTTCACTTAAAAGCCAGCTAGCAAATGTTGCCAACGGTAATGCTTTTTTACTTCAAGGTGGAGATTGCGCTGAGAGTTTTAGTGAATTTCATGCTGATAATATTCGTGATTCGTTTAAGGCTTTAATGCAAATGGCTGTTGTTATGACTTATGCAGGTGGTGTGCCAGTTGTAAAAGTGGGTCGTATGGCTGGACAGTTTGCGAAACCACGTTCAAGTGATACGGAAACATTTGATGGTATAACTTTAAACTCTTACCGTGGAGATATTATTAATGGCTCTGCATTTACGTCTGAAGCACGTATACCAGATCCAGAACGTATGATAAAAGCTTATAATCAAGCGTCAGCAACACAAAACTTACTCCGTGCATTTGCATCTGGAGGTTTAGCTGACTTACACCAAGTACATAAGTGGACTCTTGATTTTGCGCATCAAAGTGAAGTAAGCAAAAAATATGAAAAACTTGCAGAAGATATAGAACGTTCTTTAACTTTTATGGAAGCATGTGGAGTTAATTCAAAATCACATAGAACGCTTAGAGAGACAGACTTTTTTACATCTCATGAAGCACTTTTACTTCCATATGAAGAAGCGTTTACAAGAGAAGACTCTATAACAGGTGATTGGTATGATACGTCAGCGCATATGTTATGGATAGGTGATAGAACACGTCAACTTGATGGTGCGCATGTCGAGTACCTAAGTGGTGTTAAAAATCCTATTGGTGTTAAAGCTGGACCAACAATGGATCCTGAAGATCTAGTAAGATTGGCAAATAAGTTAAACCCAGAGAATGAAGCTGGAAGACTTAATGTTATTGTTCGTATGGGTGCTGGAAAAGTTGGTGATGGACTTCCCGCACTTATAAAAGCAGTTGAGAGAGAAGGGCTTAAAGTAGTATGGTCGTGTGATCCAATGCATGGAAATACAATTAAATCTTCTACAAATTATAAAACTCGCCCAGTAGATTCTATTCTTACTGAGATGAAAGAGTTCTTTGCTGTTCATAAAGCTGAGGGTACTTATGGTGGTGGTGTTCACTTGGAGATGACAGGTAAAAATGTTACTGAGTGTATCGGTGGTAGTTTTACGGTAACTGAAGAAGATTTATCTTCTCGTTACCATACTCATTGTGATCCACGTCTAAATGCAGACCAGGCTCTAGAATTAGCATTTCTTATAGCAGACAGCTTAAAAGATGCGCAAAATAAATAGAGTTTAGAAAAACTCTCTTTCACCATTTACACTCTTAAGAATTTATAGCTTCTTCTTTCTCTTGTATGAGAAGGAGTTCATCCACTTTAACTTCATAAAGTTCTTCTAAGTCAGCGAGTTCTTTCGCCACGGTAGCTATTCCTATCTCTTCATAACATTTTGGCTGAGCGAGACACTCATTCTTTTCATCTATTAGTATCTCAAGCGCATCTATCTCTTTTGGAAGCGTATCAAGAGCTATTTTTTCTTTAAATGTTAGTTTTACTATTTTTGTTTTTTCTTTTACTTCAATGGTTACTTTTGTCTCTTTTTGTAGCTCTTCTTCCATACTGGAGAGTTGCTTTACTTCTTTTTCAAGTTCTAAGTACTCACTATATTGTTGATGGGATTCCTCTATTGTTTTGTCTTCTTTAAATATAAAGAGTTTTTTCGCAATTTTATCTACAAAGTATCTATCGTGAGAGACTATTATTACAGCTCCCGCAAAGTTTGTAAGTTGTTCTTCTAAAATGTTGATAGTTGGAATATCTAAATCATTTGTTGGCTCATCAAGTATAAGTATATCTACATCTTTTGTAAATAAAAGAGCTAAAGCAACACGATTTTTTTCACCACCACTGAGTACGCCAACTTTTTTCTCTAAAAAGTCTCTTGGAAAGAGGAAGTTTTTAAGGTATCCATAAACATGCAAGTCACTTCCTCTAACACTAACTCTATCACCACCATTGGGACAGAATGTCTCTATGAGGTTCTTATCGTCATCGAGCATTTCACGGTGTTGGTCAAAGTAGCCTATCTTGAACTCACCGCGTTTAATAACGCCGTGAGTAGGTTCAAGCCGTCCTAAAAGAGCTCTTAGCAGTGTTGATTTTCCACTTCCATTTGGTCCTACAATAGCGATTACATCTTTTTGGAGAATTCTTGTCGTAAAGTTTTTAAGCAACTCTTTATCACCAAGTTGTAAGCCTAAGTCATTGACTTCAAAAAGCATTTTTTGTTTATTAATGCTTTTTTCTCCATTAAAGCTTTTTGCCTCGCGTTGGAGTTCTACCGACATTTTTCTGATTTTAGCAGGGTTTGTTTGAGCATCTTGGCGTAGTGTCATCAAACGTTCTTTTCTTCCCTCATTTCGTTTAAGTCTAGCTCTTACTCCACGAGCGAACCATTCGTTCTCGCGTTTTAAAACGCCAAGAAGATTGTCATGTTGTTTTTGGAGTGTTCGAATATACTCTGCTTTTTGTGTTAAATAGTTGGAATAACCACCCGTATATTCTTTGAGGGCACAGTCATCAACCTCTATGGATTTTGTAGCAATGCTATCTATGAAATATCTATCATGAGATATAAAAACAAGAGTGAATTTTTCTTTTAAAATAAGCTCTTCAAGAAATTCCACCATGTATACGTCAAGGTGATTTGTAGGCTCGTCAAGAAGAAGAATATCAGGTTTTTGTAAAAGTAAAGAGGCAAGGGCAACCCGACGTTGCTCTCCTCCACTCAGAAGTGTGATAGGCTTGTCTTCATAGCGTTTAAGGTCAAAACTCTGAATGATTCGTTCTATCTTATCATCTAAGTTCCAAGCGTTATGGTGTTCTATGTAACGAGAAAGGTTTTCATGCTCATCAAGTAGTAGTTTATTCTCGAAATCTTCTCCAAGTAAAATGGAGAGTTCATTGTATCTCTCTTTGGCCGCGTTTAACTCTTTAAGCCCATGCTCTACCGCTTGGCGAACATTATGTCCCTCAACAAAGTTTGGACGTTGCTCAAGCATCTTTATTTCGAGATTATTTTTAGTGATACGGTTACCACTATCTTGCGCTAGCGAGCCATGAACAATCTTCATAAGAGTAGATTTTCCACTTCCATTTTTTCCGATTATAACTATTCTTTCACCCTCGTCTACATGAAAGTTTACTTCTGTGAGTATCTTTTGTGCAGAGTAGTGTTTTGATATGTTTTGTAGATCTATTAGTGCCAATTATTAATCCTTGATTTCTATGCATAGCTCTCTCGCCGTATACCAGTCCGCTATGCCTTTGTCATTATATTTATATTCTTGTTGAGACTTAGGTATTACGCTATTTCTTAATTTTGCTCGAATAATTCCGACTATTATATAGCTTAGCAGCATTGATGCAATAGAGATAAAATAATCATACATATATAAAGTTACTAACCCTACGATATATGTAGTGAACTGTAAAAATAGTTTAAGTAAAAAAGAGATAATTTTACATTTTTTAGTAGATATCTTTGGTGTTTTTTCAATAGAGCTTATATAATCATCATTCATAGTATAATTATAGCTAAATAGGTTAAAGATAAATATTGACTAAATAAATATGAGTCATATAGACTAAAGTTAGTTTATAGCCATACTAAAGATTAACAAATCTTTGTTATAATTCTGAAAATAACATAATGCAAGGAAATATACAAATGGCAAAACATCAGTTTCAAACGGAAGCAAACCAAATTTTACAGTTAATGATTCACTCACTTTACTCGAATAAAGAGATATTCGTTCGGGAGTTAGTGTCAAACGCATCAGACGCACTTGATAAATTAAATATGTTAGTTTTAACGGATGAAAAGTATAAAGATGTGTTGTTCAACCCTCGTATTGAGATAATTGCAAATAAAGAAGCAAAAACTTTAACACTTAAAGACTCCGGTGTCGGTATGAATGAAGAAGATTTAATGAATAATCTTGGTACTATCGCAAAATCAGGTACTAAAGCATTCTTGGAGAACCTCTCCGGTGATCAAAAAGAAGATTCTAACCTTATTGGTCAGTTTGGCGTTGGTTTTTATGCTTGTTTTATGGTTGCGCATAAGGTAGAAGTTACTACTAAAAAAGCTGGAGAGACCCAAGCTTTTTTATGGACAAGCAAAGGCGATGGCGAGTTTGACATAGAAAACACAACTCAAGATGGTCACGGTACGACTATCGTTATGTACCTTAATGATGATGAAGATGAATTTTTAGAAACTCATAGAATTGACTCTATCATTAAAAAATACTCTAATCACATTCCATTCCCGATTTTTATGGATAAAGAGAACTTTGTTCCAGCTGTAAAAGATGATGATGATAAAGAGATTGAACCATCTCGTACTGATATGGTAAATGAGCAAATAAATCGTGCAAATGCACTTTGGACAATGGCTAAAAAAGATGTTACTGATGATGAGTATAAAGATTTTTATAGCTCGATAGCGCACTCATCAGAAGAACCGTTAACTTGGATGCATAACAAGGCAGAAGGCGCAGTTGAATATACTACGCTTTTCTACATTCCATCTAAGGCTCCTATGGATATGTATAGAGTTGATTACCAAACGGGAATCAAGCTTTACATTAACCGCGTATTTATTACAGATGATGAAAAAGAACTAATGCCAACATACCTGCGTTTCCTTCGTGGTGTGATTGATTCTAAAGATTTACCACTGAACGTTTCTCGTGAGATATTACAATCAAACGCAGTAATGACAAAGATACAAAAATCATCTGTAAAAAAAGTACTTTCAGAACTTGGAAAAATGTCTAAAAAAGATTCTGCTAAATATGAAGAATTTTACAAAGAATTTGGAAATGTTTTAAAAGAAGGTCTTTATAGCGATTTTGATAACCGTGAGAAAATTTTAGAGTTAATGAAGTTTAATACTATGAATTCTGAAGAAACGGTTATGATAGAAGAGTTTATTAAAAATATAGACGAAGATAAGGTGAATAGCGAAGCTAGAGAGAATGCCCTGGGGCAGAAAAAAGAGATTTATTATATCACTGGTAAAAGTTCATTAGCAATGCTAAAAGCATCTCCCGCGTTAGAAAGATTTAAAGCTAAGGGAATTGATGTTTTAGTGCTTAATGAAGAAGTTGATACAATTATTTTTCCAATGGTGACTGATTATAAAGAATATAAACTAGTTCCTGTTGCCGATGCAAAGTTTGAAGAGAGTGAAGACGAGAAAGCACACGAAGAAGAAGTTGCAAAAACTTATGAAGGTCTTGCAAAAGCGTTTAAAGATGCTTTAGGGGATGCTGTTAAATCAGTTGAAACTACTTCTGACCTTACAGACTCTCCCGTAGCGATTAAAGTAGACAAAGAAGATCCTTCTTATATGATGGCTCAAATGATGAAGCAAATGGGTCAAGGTGGTGATACACCAGAACCAGCACCTATTTTCATGATTAACCCTAACCATGAGCTTATAATGAAGCTGAATGATTCATCTGATGTTAACCTTGTTAGCGATGCTGCGTTTATCTTACTCGAACAAGCAAAACTGTTTGATGGACAAGAATTAACTGATACAAAAGACTTTATTACAAGATTAAATAGAGTGATCTCCAAGGCTATATAGTTTTACAATAAGTGCTTTTCTAGCACTTATTTCCCTCATACTTCTTAATTTTGCTCATATTCAGATAAATAATGCTATCTTATGCTTATGGATTTAGATAAAAAAATCGAAAGACGAAAAAGTAGAAATATAGAGCTCCGCAACTTTGTAGATAATGCCAATAGAGTATACAAATCATTTTTTCAAAAAGAATATAAATATTCAAATGATGAAGCTCTTGAAGAACTTGGTGTTGATGAAGACTTAATGGATCAGCTTCTTGAGGATTACATAAGTCAGATTATGAAGGCCATTGCGCAGTTTGAATATATGATTTATAAACTTCAAAACGCTAAAGACGCTAAAGAAGAACTTGACTTTAAAGAGTTAAGAGACTTGGCTCATAAAAACTTAGGTGTTGCCCGAAACTTACGTATTAAAGACGCAGAGATACTTTTGGATGATTTGATGCGAAAAGATGAGTTAGAATATCTTTTCCTTTGTACAGAAGTACTTCAAGCCTCAGCCGTGCGTTTAAACCCTGAATACGCATTTAACACTACAAAACTTATAGAAGTGAAAAGTTCCTTTTAGTTTTTCATAGAATGAGAAATAATTTGTAGTTTTCCTTTTGGTTTTGGAACAAAGGTCGCTTGTTTCTCTTTAGTTGGTAAAGCGAATGTTAAAATAATAAATATAAATGAAAAAACAACTCCAGCTAACACACTTAAAATAAGTTTTAATTTAAAATCTTTCAAAAAATATTCCTATTTCTCATTATGCGTCATATAGACCCAAAATTCTTTATGCGTATGACCTTTATTTAAAAAATATATTTGTAAAATTGAAACACGGTATAGAGTGATAAACATTTTAGCAAAGGGTACGAGCAGGCTTAGCTTGACAAGGATAGACTGTTCTTTATCACCTTTGGAACTTATCATTTCATTTAAGCCAATATTATTTGATAAGTAGATTCCAAACATCATAGAGAATACAAAGTTTAGGATAAGACCAAAAATAATATACGCTATAAAATCTTGTTCAAACATGCCTGCTATCATAGTTGTTAAATTCCTTATTTAATATTATTCAGTAGTTTAGCAAAAAATACTTTTGTTACTCATAACTTTGTATTTTTCTTCTTGTAAAAAAGGTTCCAAATGGAATAAGAGTAGCTATGAAAAATATTATATTCTCGCTAAAATTCCATTTTGTTTTTTGCCATGATGCAAGAAGAAGAAGGCAAAAAGTAACAAACAAAACGCCATGGAGCATACCAAGTATTTTAACAGCAACAGGAAAGTCCATGTAATATTTGAGAGGCATGGCAATAAAAAGAAGTGCTAGATAGGAATAGCCTTCAATTGTATTTATAAAGCCGAGTTTTTTTACACTATTTTTAATCATAATTTTCTCTTATGTATAAGATTGTATCGTGATGAAAGTATATAATCAAAAAGTAACAACTTGGTTAATTCTACTGAATATACATAGTGCAGAAAACTTTCTTTAATCATCTTTACACTATACTAACCCAACAAATTTTGAATAAAGGTAATTTTATGGAAACTAACCTTGTAATAGAAGGATTTAAATTTATGGGTTTAGGGATGGGAACAGTTTTCCTATTTCTAATTATAATGATAATTAGTATGAGTATTATGTCATCAATTATTAATAGATTTTTTCCAGAAGCATATGCTAGTGCAGCCGCACCAGCTAAAAAAGATAACAAGAAAATAATTGCTGCCGTCATCGGTGCGATAACTCAGCATAAGCAGGGATAAGGATAATAATGGCTAAGAAATTTATAGATGTAATGGATACAACTTTTAGAGATGGCTTTCAATCAGTATTTGGCGGTCGTGTTCTAATGAATGACTTCTTTCCAGCTGTGGAAGCTGCAAAAAAAGCAGGTATAAATCACTTTGAGTTTGGTGGTGGAGCAAGATTTCAATCTTTATACTTCTATTTAAGAGAAGACGCTTTTGAAATGATGGATAAATTTCGTGAAATTGTTGGACCTGACGCAAATCTTCAAACACTTGCTCGCGGTGTAAATACAGTTATGTTAGACACTGGTTCTAAAGAGCTTATCGATTTACATGCGAAAATGTTCAAAAAACATGGAACAACTACTATTCGTAACTTTGACGCGCTTAATGACGTAGAAAACCTTAAGTACTCAGGTGAGAGAATATCTCACCATGGACTTAAGCATGAAGTAGTTGTAACAATGATGGACTTACCACCAGGTTGTCATGGCGCTCACGATGTTGAGTTCTATGAAAAAACTCTTCGTGATATTTTAGATGCGGGAATACCATATGACAGTATCTGTTTTAAAGACGCGTCTGGAACTTCTAATCCACAGAAAGTTTTTGAAACTATTAAAATGGCTCGTGGTTTAGTTCCTGAAGGTACACATCTTCGTTTACATACTCATGAGACCGCTGGTGTTTCTGTTTCTGCTTATATGGCTGCGCTTGAGGCTGGTGTCGATGGTATCGATATGGCTGCTGCACCTGTGAGTGGTGGAACTAGCCAACCAGATATTTTAACAATGCTTCATGCAACTAAGGGAATGGATTTTGACCTTGGTGGTTTAGAGATTGGTAAAATTTTATCTTATGAAAAAGAATTACAATATTGTCTTTCTGATTATTTCATGCCACCAGAAGCGACAATGGTATCTCCAGTGATTCCATTCTCTCCAATGCCAGGTGGCGCGCTTACTGCAAATACTCAAATGATGCGTGATAACGGTATCTTAGATAGATTTCCAGAAGTAATCGCTGCAATGCAAGAAGTTGTAGAAAAAGGTGGTTATGGTACATCTGTGACACCAGTTTCTCAGTTCTATTTCCAGCAAGCGTTAAACAATGTAATGCAAGGTCCTTGGAACGCAATCGCACCAGGATATGGAAAAATGGTTCTTGGTTATTTTGGTAAAACGCCAGTTGCTCCAGATCCAGAAATTGTAAGAATTGCTTCAGAAAAATTAGGACTAGAGCCTACAACTGAAAATGCAATTGATTTAGCGGA
>CAWUTM010000055.1:0-11501 GCA_963925755.1 uncultured Sulfurimonas sp.
AATTGTTTAAATTTATGAGATTATATCAAGAATAAAATAACTATACTATAATGAATAAAAATATTTACAAAAGAGTATTATGAATTTACTAGTAGAAATTGAAGACGTCATAGAAAAAAATGGTTCTGATTTTGAACTTTCTAAACTTTTTAAACAGTATATAAAAGAGTATAAAGATTCTCTTGGCGAGCTTTTCAAAGAAAACCAAGGCAAGGATTTTCTTGTTCGACATACAAAAAAACTTGACTCCATAATCTCTCTTATGTATAAAACAGTGCTTCGACGTACGTTTGGAAACTATATGCCTATGCGAAGTTCTATTCCTATAGCTATCGTTGCACTGGGGAGTTATGGGCGAGAGCAGTTAGCTGTTCATAGTGACATCGACCTCCTCATAGTCTATAAAAAAGTAGATGGTTACAATAGTGAACTCATTATAGAAAAACTCTTTTATCTCGCTCTTGACGCGGGAATGAAACTGGGACATCGCGTACATGAGGTAAGTGATCTTTTTCAGGCAAGCGCAAAAGACATAACCATAAGAACTGCGCTTATGGAGTCTCGTTTAATAGAGGGCTCTCGTTTTACTTGGCATGCCACGCAAAGAGAGTTAAAAAAGATTCGTTCTTTTGAGCAAAAAGAATTTCTCATTGCAAAAATCGACGAGTCGCGCTTAAGAAGAAAAAAACATCCAAATTCTATGCAACCAAATATAAAAGAGAGTGTGGGAGGACTTCGTGACGCGCATCTTCTTTTTTGGATTGCAAATACTATTTATGGGGTTGAGAAGCTTAGAGACTTAAGTGGAAACGTTTTTTCTGAAGATGAGTATAAAGAGTATAGAGTCGCACTTGAACTTCTCTTTCGTGTTAGAAGCGCTTTACATCTTATAACGGATAAACAAGAAGATAGACTCCTGTTAGAACATATTCCAGGAGTGAGTAATATTCTCGGGTTTAAAGATCAGAAGAAGATGGCGTCTAAAGTTCTTCAAGCGCAATGGCGAATAAACAACTTTACTCAAATTTTTGCAAAAAAGATGATGCGTTCATTCCTCGTAGATAAAAGTTATATAAAAAAATTTAGAGACAATCGTCTAGCCAAAGGCATATATGAGATTGACAATAGACTTTTTGCCTCATACAATCTCAAACCACAACCAATAAACACACTCCTAGAACTTTTAATCTCACTCGAAGATAAAGATCATAAATATGACGCTGGTTTTCTTTACCAAGTCACCTATGCGGATATATCGCATCCCCTTAAAACAAAGACGTATTCTCTTATAAAAAAGCTTTTACAAAAAAAGCATATTTACTCATTTTTAAAATTATTTTATGATGCGGGTATTTTACATGAGCTCTTTTCAAATTTTAGAAAAGTCATGCATCTTCCACAGTTTGATGGTTACCACCACTATCCGGTAGACATACATTCCATTAAATGCATTGAGGCTCTTGAAAACATCAAAGAACCTTTTATACAAAAACTTTTTGATACATTAAGTAGCGAAGAAAAGCTACTTTTAAAAGCCGTCACCCTCTTTCATGACACGGGTAAAGGTCGTAAACAAGACCATTGTGAAGTTGGAGCAAAACTAATAGTACAGTTCGCTAAAAACATTAAACTTTCCGAAGAAGCAACAAAAAGAGCTGTCATACTTGTGAGACATCATATTCTTATGAGCGGGGTCGCTTTTAAAGAAAATATTTATAATGAGAGGACTCTTTATAGATTTATGTCCAAAGTAGAAGATGTGAAAAATCTCAATTTACTGTATATCTTAACCTATGCCGATATTAACGGTGTGGGAGGCGATACGTACAACTCTTTTAATGCTAAACTACTCAAGGACTTGTATGTTAGTGCCTTGGAAGTAGCGCAAAATAGCAACCGGATAACAGACGCTAAAAAACGCCTTATTATAGAAAATCGAGTTAAAAACCTTAATGACTTCAAAGCTTTACCTCGTACTTTCTCAAAAAAAATAATCTCCGTAGAGTCAAATCTCTTTTTCTTTAAACATACGCCACAAGACATCATAGAAATTGCAAAAAAAGCTAAAGAGACGAAGCAATATAGTTTTACTGCAAAAAATGTAAAGTCTTTATCTATAGAGATATATAGGAAAATTCCTCTAAATATTGGTTTTTTACTTGCTTCATTATCTCATCTTGATGTTGCGTCAATGGAAATATTTACCCTTTTTGATGGGATAAAATACTTTAAAATAGAGTTTATGAAGAATGTAGAAGGAAGTGAGCTAATAGAAGTTAAAGAGATTATAGACGCCGCGTTTGATATGCAGAGGATTGTTGCGCTCAAAGCGGTAAACATTAAACGCGAAGAGATTAATGTGGATTGTAATCATTCTCTTACACATGCCGAAGTCACGATACACACTTCAAATCAACTCGGTCTTCTTGCTTATGTGATGCACTGTTTTGAGGAATTAAAAATAAACATAATCACCGCAAAAATTCATTCAAGTAAATATAAGGTAAGAGATAGCTTTTTAATGGACAAACAAAATGATATATGCAATAATGTCGAAGATATTTATACTATGTTATCAAAATAGTATTTTACAGGGGTTTATATGTGCGGAATCGTAGGTTACTTAGGTCAAAAAGACACTAAAAAAATTTTACTTGAAGGACTTAAAGAGTTAGAATACCGTGGATATGACTCTGCTGGAATAGCAGTACTTCAAGAGGGTTCTTTTCATAGTTATAAGGCTACTGGTAAACTCGTAAACCTAGAAGAAAAAACAAAAAA
Source organism: uncultured Sulfurimonas sp. (assembly GCA_963925755.1). Lineage (GTDB taxonomy): Bacteria > Campylobacterota > Campylobacteria > Campylobacterales > Sulfurimonadaceae > Sulfurimonas. The sequence goes on from CAWUTM010000055.1 coordinate 2,782, forward strand.
TTTTACAACGAATAAATTTGCCATTGGTATTGGTCATACTAGATGGGCAACTCATGGAAAACCAACAGAGCTTAACGCTCACCCTCATGTTGGAGAGAGTTCGTATGTTGTTCATAATGGTATCATTGAAAACTATGCCGAGCTTAAAAAAGAACTCATTTCCGATGGCGTTACTTTTTTAAGTCAAACAGATACGGAAGTCATAGTACATCAATTTGAAAAAAACCTCAAGAATTCAGACTCCAGTTTTGAAGCCTTTAAACAAACAATCTCACAGCTCCAAGGCGCTTACGCTATTTTACTTGTCACTAAAGGTGAAGATGAGACTATATTTTTTGCTAAGCAGGGTTCTCCTATGCTTGTAGGAATAAATGCACAAAATGAAAAGTATTTTGCCTCTTCTGACACTCCTCTTATAGGTCACTGTAGCGATGTAAACTACTTTGAAGATGGGGACTATGGTTATGTTACACCCACTAAACTTATAATATTTGACAAAAATGACATAGAACAAAAACCAAAATTTAGTAAGTTAACGCAAAATAAACTCTCTGCGCAAAAAGATGGATTTCGTTTTTTCATGGAAAAAGAGATCTATGAGCAAGGTGACGTAATAGCAGATACTTTAATGGGCCGGTTAAGCGATGAAGAAATACTCTTTGAAGAGTTAGACACTACTCTTTTTAAAGGTATAAATGAGATAAAACTTTGTGCTTGTGGCACTTCCTATCACTCAGCACTTACCGCAACATATCTTTTTGAACGCTATGCAAAAATAAAAACTACCATAGAAGTAGCTTCAGAATTTAGATACCGTTCTCCTATAATGAGCAAAGACACTCTCTTTGTTGTCATAAGTCAAAGTGGAGAGACGGCAGATACTCTTGAGACACTCAAGATGGCAAAAAAAGCTGGTCTTAGAACTCTTGTCATCTGTAATGTAGACAACTCCTCTATGGTACGCTTAGCTGACGCTTGTATACTAACTCGTGCTGGAGTTGAAAAAGGTGTCGCTTCTACAAAGGCGTTTGCTACGCAAGTAACTGTATTTTGGATGTTAAGTCTCTATATAGCAAAATGTAAAGATACTATGAGTACACAAGAAATAGCAAAACAGATAGCTCTGCTTCGTGAGGTTCCCGCTGCATGTAAGGTTACTGACAATCTCCATGAACGCATTAAAAGATTATCTAAACGCTATCTTCATGGTCATGGTTTTTTCTTTATAGGTCGTGACGTTTTTTATCCACTTGCTCTAGAAGGTGCTTTAAAACTCAAAGAGATAAGTTACCTTCATGCCGAAGGTTACCCAAGTGGAGAGATGAAGCACGGTCCAATAGCGCTTGCTGACCCTGAACTTTTTACTATCGCCCTACTTCCTCAACATCTCTTATATGAAAAAGCAAAATCAAATGTAGAAGAGTTAAGTGCGAGAGATAGTACTATCTGTGCTATTAGCGCGATAGAGTTTGACAAGGCTGATGATTTTATAGCTATAAATGAATGTAAAGATTATATGTTGGAGTTTTTTGAGATGATGGTAGTGCTGCAAGTACTTGCACTTGAGATTTCAGTACGTTTAGGAAATGATGTAGATATGCCAAGAAACTTAGCAAAAAGTGTAACAGTAGAATAAATTAAATTCTAAAAAGTATCTATAGACTAAAAGTATTTATAAATAATCACAAGAGTGGTGTAGTTACAAAGAGTCTAGAGAGGAAGCATACAAATTGTATGTGACGAACGTAACGATTCTAGGCTAAAGCCTGACACAAACATTTCACTAAATGAAATGTTGTGAAATGCATCGCTATTGTTATTATTTAGTGACAGCCACAGCCTGTGCCGCAAGACTCATCTGACTTAGGTGCTTCTTTAGCAGGAGCCGCTGCAGTAGAACATGCAGATACACCTGGAGGAGTTGTAGGCTGAACACCTTTGTTATCAACACCACCATTTGCGTTTATCTCTTCAATAGTTGCCCAAATAGAAGCAGCCGCTTGAGCAAAACGCTTAGCAGATTCAGATGATGGATTAGAGAAAGTAACTGGTTTACCCTCGTCTCCACCTGTTCTGATTCCTGGTTCTATTGGAATTTCAGCAATAATTTTAGTATCGAATTCATCCGCCATTGGCTGAGATGTTCCTTTACCAAAGATATCATACTCAACACCAGTATCTGGCGCGATAAATCCACTCATATTCTCAACAACACCAGCGATAGGAATGTTAAGCTTTTTGAACATACTCAATGAACGACGTGAGTCATCTAAAGATACTGCTTGTGGAGTAGTTACTGTAAGACCTGCTGTTACAGGAACAGCTTGAGCTAATGAAAGCTGAGCGTCACCAGTTCCTGGAGGCATGTCGATAACTAAAATATCTAACTCAGACCATAAAATATCACGTAAGAATTGCTCGATAGCTTTCATGATCATAGCTCCACGCCAGATAAGCGCTTGACCTTCATCCATTAGTGAACCCATAGACATAACTTCAATACCGTAAGCTTTTAAAGGCATTACTTTATTTCCAGTTACTTCTGGTTTAACATTTTCTAAACCCATCATACGAGGAATATTTGGACCGTAAATATCTGCATCTAAAAGACCAACTTTAAGTCCTTGTGCAGCAAGAGCGATAGCTACGTTTACTGATGTAGTTGACTTTCCAACTCCACCTTTTCCAGAACTTACCATTAAAAAGTTTTTCACTTGTGGCGCTAAGTTTTTACCTTGAGAAGAAGACTCTTTTGGCATTTGTGGCGCTTTAATGTTACAGTTGACGTTTGTAGCGCCTGCTGCCTTAAGTGCCTCTGTTGACTCATCTTTAATCTGTTGCGCAACTTCTGGGGCACTTGAAGTGATGTCACATGTGAAAGAAACATCAGTTCCATTTATTTCAATATTATTAACAAAACCAAAAGTAACGATATCTTTAGTGAAACCTGGATACATTACTTTTGAAAGTGCTGTTTTTACAATTTCTTCAGTCATTTGTTATTTTTTCCTTTATAAATTAAATATTTTTGAACTATATCGTATTTAAATAAGACAAAAATTGTCTTATTTAAAAAGCTCTATCATTTAAGTTTTAGTTTATGCTAGAGCAGCTGCTTCTTCAGCTTCTTCTTTTGCTTTTGACTCGTCAATAATTCTTTGGATTCCTTCAGGATTATCCATAATTTCTTGAGTAATTTTGTAAGAACAAAATTTTGGTCCACACATAGAACAGAATTCCGCTTCTTTAAATACGTCTTGTGGAAGTGTTTCGTCGTGGTATTCACGAGCTCTATCACCATCTAACGCTAATTCGAATTGCTTTTCCCAGTCAAATGTATAACGAGCGTCACTCATTGCGTCATCAACATCTCTAGCGCCTTTACGACCTCTAGCTATGTCTGCCGCGTGAGCCGCAATTTTGTAAGCAATGATTCCTTCACGAACGTCATCAGCGTTTGGAAGACCTAAATGCTCTTTTGGCGTTACGTAACAAAGCATTGCCGCTCCATGCCAACCACCTACAGCCGCACCGATTGCAGAAGAGATATGATCGTATCCAGCTGCGATATCTGTAACTAGGGGGCCAAGAATATAGAAAGGCGCTTCGTGACAAAGTTCTCTTTGAATTTTCATGTTACGTTCGATTTGATTGATAGGAACGTGACCTGGACCTTCAACCATAACTTGAACATCTCTTTCCCAAGCTCTTAATGTAAGATCTCCAAGAACTTTAAGCTCACCTAACTGAGCGTCATCAGACGCATCCGCTAAACAACCAGGACGAAGTGAATCTCCTAAAGATAAAGAAACATCATATTTAGCACAGATATCTAAGATTTCATCAAATGCTGTGTAAAAAGGATTTTCTCTATGGTAATGCATCATCCATGCAGCCATTAAAGAACCACCACGAGAAACGATACCCATTTTACGTTTTGCAACTTTTGGCATTGTCTCTAAAAGGAAACCAGCGTGTATAGTAAAGTATGAAACACCTTGTTTAGCTTGACGCTCTAAAACATCTAACATTACTTCTATAGTTAAATCTTCTATCTTATTTCCAACATCATGAAGAATTTGGTAAATAGGCACAGTCCCTATAGGTATAACGGAAGCGTTAATAACAGCTTTACGAATTTCATCTAAATCGCCACCTGTTGAAAGGTCCATAGCTGTATCTGCTTTATATTTTTGAGAAACTTTCATCTTTTCAACTTCATCTTCAATGTCCGCTGCTATTGCGGATGAACCGATGTTTGCGTTAATCTTACATTTACTTGCGATACCAATAGCCATTGGCTCTAATGTTTCATGGTTTACATTTGCAGGAATTATCATACGTCCGCGTGCAACTTCACTACGAACTAGCTCAGGAGAAAGATCTTCAATCTTTGCAACATACTCCATTTCACCTGTAATAATACCTTTTTTTGCATAATGCATTTGTGTGCGAACAGCGTCATTTTCACGTTCTTTTAACCATGTAGCTCTCATAATCTCTCCTTGAATATTTAATTAAAATAGTTTCTATAATGGCAATATAATCAAATAAAGTTAATCTAAGCTAAAAATCCACTATTAAGTTTAGGATTAAACCTAAAAAATCATCTAAGGTGTATTAAAACACAAGATATAAATCAAGATTACTAAAAGAAAGATAGTGTATAATTTCGTAACACTTTATCTACGAGGAGACAGTTTGTCTGATTTAACTCTTATACTACTGTCTGCTGGTAGTTCTAGCCGTTTTGGGCTAGATGTAAAAAAGCATTGGCTGAGAATAGACCATCAACCACTGTGGGAATTTGTAGCATATAGACTGCAAAAAAGCGAATTCTTTTCAAATGTCATAATAGTCGCTTCAAAAGAAGAAATTTCATTTATGAAAAATTATGCTGACTACACTTTTGTAACCGGTGGTAAAACGCGACAAGAATCTTTAGCAAACGCCATGGAACTCGTTAAGAGCGAATTTGTCTTAGTAAGTGATATCGCTCGGGCTTGTATTGGTGAGGATTTTCTAGAGAGAATCATTGCTTTAAAAGGCAAAAGTGATTGTATTGTTCCCTTTTTAAAAGTAACAGACACTATAGTATATGAAAACGAAACTATCGACAGAGAAAAAGTTAAGAGAATTCAAACTCCACAGCTTTCTCGTAGTGACATATTAAAAAAAGCGCTTGCGACAGAAACCCCATATACTGATGAAAGTAGTGCTATCGTCGCGTTTGGCGGAACGCGAGAGTTTATTTTAGGGGAAGAGTCCGCGCATAAGATTACCTATATAAATGACTTAAACCTTATACCTTGTCTCAAAGCACCATCTAGCGACATACTCAGTGGCAATGGATTTGACGTTCACGCTTTTGATGATGGTGGGGAAATGTGGTTAGGCGGTGTCAAAATAGACTCTGAGTTTGGTTTTAAGGCTCATAGTGATGGAGACGTAGCATTACACTCATTAATTGATGCACTTTTAGGAGCTGCGGGGATGGGAGACATAGGAATGATGTTCCCTGACAACGATGAAGAGTACGAGGGAATAGACTCAAAGGAACTTCTCAAAAGAGTTGTGAGTAAAATTTATAACTTTGGATTTGTAATCGTTAATGTAGACATCACAATAGCGGCGCAAAAGCCAAGAATAGGCAAGTATAAACTTGAGATGCGAAGAGTTATAGCGGATATACTCAATATTGATTCTGCGAGAGTCAATGTAAAAGCGACAACAACAGAAAAACTTGGATTTATAGGTAGAGAAGAAGGTGTTGGAGTAACGGCTAACGCAAACTTAAAATATTTTAACTGGAAGACAATAGGATAATATGAAAATACTAATAATTGAAAACGAAATTTACTTAGCGCAAAGTATAGCTACAAAACTAGGTGAACTTGGTCATGTATGTGAAATGTGTACCTCCACCAAAGACGCTATAAGAAGTAATAACTACGATGTTGTCCTTCTCTCAACAAATATTAATGGGCAAGACTTCAACCCCGTTATTGAAACTTTTAAAAGTTCTATTGTTATCTTGATGGTTTCATATATATCTAATGACACGGTATCCAAACCTTTAGCATCAGGGGCAAAAGACTACATTTTAAAACCATTTATGATAGAAGAGTTAATTCGTAAAATCAATCACTATCAAGATTATGAAAAACTCAAGCGTCGAAATACAGCTTATGAGAAATATCTTAAACATTCTTTTACAAACGCAATGCACGATAATAGTTTTGCGAATATTACTCTTCCACTTTTCATATCTTCAAGTTTTCAAAAATATGCTGATGCGTTTGCGTTTGAGTATGCGCAGAAAAAAGATATACCTATAAACTTTTTAACATTGAGTGATTCAAAAAGCTTAAATGGAATAAAGAATATTCCTCAAAATAGCCTTATATACGTTATAGATTATCAATTACTCAAAAAAGGTGATAAAAAGAGTTTTTGCGAATTAATTACAGGTAGGAATATTATTATATCTAGTACAGATAAGATAGTAGATGTAGAGCACCCTATACTAGAATTAGAAAATGAGAACAATATCTTTGACAAGGGTGAAATCCTTCCTATTGAGGACTATGTTAAGTTTATTATTCTAAACTATCAAAATAAATATCCAGATACGGAACTTTCTAAGAAACTAGGAATTAGTCGTAAAAGCTTATGGGAAAAACGTAAAAAATATGACATCATCAAGAAAAAATAAAACTGTATATATAGACAGAGAAGCAACTTCCGCACTTAAGTTAGTTGCAGATTCTCTTCTCCTCCCCGTTACAAGACTTATGTCTGCATCAGACTCTATAGAAGTTCTTAAAACAGGACTTCTCAACTCAAAATCATTTCCATTCTCTTTTCTCTTAGCACCATCAGGTAAAAAAAATGCCGAGGTTATTCAATCTTTAGAGGTTGGTGAAGAGATCTCTCTTATTTGTGAAAATGAAGAATTTGCAACGCTTATAGTAGATGAAACTTTCGAGGTGAGTCCCAATGACAGGGTGAGACTTATTTACGGCACGGATGATCAGACACATCCTGGCGTTATGCAAACGATGAAACGTTTTGGTTCTTTGGCTATTTGTGGAGAGTATACACTTACTAATATAGAAGAAAACCAAAATAAGCTCACAATACAAGAAGCTAAAGAGAGAATAGACGCAAAACATACAAGTTCTCTTGTAATGTCAGCCAATCCTCTTCATCGTGGACATGAACGTCTCATTCGTCAGACACTTGACAATACAGACCTCTTAGTTATCTTTTTGCTCAAACCATACAATAGCGACAACATTAGCTTTGAGATAAGAAAAGAGTCACTAGAATACTTTATAAATAACTATCTTACAAAGAACCGTGTTATTATCGTACCTTTAGAAAACAGTTATGTTTTCGCTGGTCATAATGAAATCATCATTGACGCTATGGTCGCAAATAACTATGGCTGTGACCGACTTACCATTGGACGGAACCATTCTGGTCTTGGTATGTTTTATGACGCCAACTCAAACAAGTCCATTGTAGATAATATAACAAGCATAGACATCGAGATAAATATCGCTAGTGAATATGTTTACTGTGACTTGTGTACAACTCTTGTAAGTAAAAACACCTGCCCTCATGGTCAGCACCATCAAATTTCTTACCATTCAGACTCCATTTTAGCACTTCTAGAAGCCGGTCTACTCCCTCCAGCCGTTCTCATAAGAAAAGAAATTTCAGCCTTACTTCTTTCTAAGCTTTATCCTAATAGATTTAAGAATTTAGAAAAGCTCTACTATGACACTTTTGTGACAAAAGGACTTCTCGAGGAACATAACGAGAAAGATTTTTACCTTGAACTTATGAAGCTATATAAAACAGCCTCACTTACTTAGGAATATTTATGAACTACTTTTTTATAACACTTTTTTATTCAGGTCTTGCTCCAAAAGCTCCCGGAACAGTTGGAACGCTTCTCGCGTTTCCTCTTGGACTTTTGATTCTCATATATCTGGATGCTTCAACACTTTTTTTAGCGACTCTACTCATAACTCTCGTAGCTATAAAGTCTATAAATAAGTATGAACTCGAAACAGGTAGTCATGATGATAAACGCATAGTTATAGATGAACTTGTTGGAATGTGGTTTGCGCTAAGCATTGCTCCGGCTATTGGCGTAACATTTGGAGAAATTTCAGACCTTGGTAATGGGTTTTTAATCCAAGCTCTTTTATCATTTGCACTCTTTAGATATTTTGATATAGCTAAACCATCTATTATCGGAAGAATTGACCGTGACGCCAAAGGTGGCATTGGTGTTATGGGTGACGATATTGTTGCAGGATTTGCAGCGGGAATTGCTAGTTCTTCTTTATGGCAAGGCTATCTTTACCTACAAACTTTTATCTAAGTAGTTTAGTAACTATACATATCATCCGTAGAGATGACTCGTATCATATTTGTAGAGCCTGTTTTTCCAAACTCTCTTTTCTCACAGACATCAGAGGTATCACTCCTCAAAGTAAAGTCATTTGCCCTCGGGTTTGAGCATCATGAGTTATAGCATAAATGTTTTTTTTTGGTCTATATCGCTTTGGTTGGTTGTCATTGAAAGGAGCATTTGAGTAGCTGTTATAACTGGTATTGAAGCTTCATTTGCCTTGTGGATAAGCATCTTTTGTATGTTAGGCACTTTATAGTATGGTACTTCTATCCCGAGGTCTCCACGAGCA
>CAWUTM010000056.1:0-18252 GCA_963925755.1 uncultured Sulfurimonas sp.
TCAACTAAGTAAAGAAGATGTTCAAAAATACCTCAAACTTCTCAAGAAAAAACTTGGTTGTGGCGGAAGCTATAAAGATGGTTTTATGGAATTTCAAGGGGATCTCAAAGATAAGTTACGAGAGTTACTTATCGAAGAAAATTTTCGATTTAAGAATGCGAAGCGTTAGAAATTCTATGTCACTTCGGTAGAATTATAGCTACCTAAGGAACTATGCATGGTTAACTTCATCTAGCTCATGCTGCTGTTGTTTAAGCAACGCTTTATGGTTTACTCAGAGTATTGCCAAGTAAAATTAAGAAGATCAGCCTTAATAGTTCCATATTTTCTTGATCTATAGACGATTGAACCATAATTGCCGCAAGAACAGCATGCGCTTCAAAGAAAGAAATAATCAGTACGCTTATTTCACCTGAAAGACCAAATTTATTACCAATGAAATTCATGATTGAAACTAACACAATAATAAACGCCGATAGTTTTACTACATTCTTCCATATAATCGGATGATCGATAAACAGTTCAATATCTACTTCTTGCTTATCGGAATTAGTGTCTTTGGACAATGAGTACCTTTGCAGTAATAAGAATACAATGATAAAAAAGCCCAATTGTAGAAAAAATGGCAGATAGTAGATAAGTGGTAATTGCTTAGAAAAGAAAAAGAGAATAAATATGCATTCAAGAAGCATTGCAAATAAAGCTAAAAGCAGTGTTGATATCACATCTCGACTAGGTAATGACGCAAATTTATTATCATAGAGTATTTGTAAAAATATAGCAGTACTAGAGATGAAACCTCCTAAAAAACCTTGCAGTTTCAAGCTACTTTTCTTTGCAAGTAAGTGAAAAGTAAAAAAACTCAAGAGCTCCAGACTGGCAACGAGAGGAACTATCTTTAGTAAAGGAACATAAGCTGCAATCACAAATAACAATGCCAATAAGCCAATATCTAACCATGTATGCATTTGTTTAAAGTGTGAGATAAGCGGTGTATTATGTTTCACGTCTTATCTCCTCGCATTTATATTAGTATTGAATTAAATAGTCCCTAAAAATGGACACTAGGCTATTAGGATATTATCCTCTAAGTTCACTCTAGCTTCACTTACATTAGAAGTTATTATGTATCTATCACGTCCATCCTCTTTGGCTTTATAAAGCATTTCATCCGCACGTGAAAGCAGTATGTTCTCGTTGAGCGCATCATCAGCTACACAACAGACAACCCCAATGGATATAGTTACATACTCGTGAATCAAAGAATTGTTATGTTCTAACTTTTGCTCTCGTATGGCATCACAGATATCTCTCGCTAATTTCGCGCTATTTGATTCATCCGTACTAGTAAGAAGTACTCCAAACTCCTCTCCTCCAAGCCTAAATATATAGTCACTTGGTCTCTGAAGAGTATTCTTTAAAGTTTGAGCCACTGCTTTAAGAGCTTTATCACCTTCAATATGCCCATATGTATCGTTATACTGTTTAAAATAGTCAATATCTAACATCATAAAAGTTATGTACTTATTACTACGCTGTGCGCGTTTTAATTCTCTGTCATAGACCATATTAAAATACCTACGATTATGTAAACTTGTTAAAGAATCAGTATATGAAACATTTTCAAGTTTTTTATTCGCTCGCTTTAACTTGCTAGTTGTTATCTCTAGTTTTGTCTGCTCGGACTGTATACTTCTAAAGACATATAAAGAGATAATAATAAGGGTGCTTAAGATAAAGGCTAAAGTAATGCCAAGCTGCTGCTTTGTCTTTTCATAATCAAACAAAAACTTTTGTCTTTCATAGTTTGCTAGGCTCACTTCATACTTTAAAAGTTTTTGTATCACCTTATGAATTGTGAAGACTTTTTTTTCTAAAGTGCGAATAGAAATATTCCTTAAATCTTTACCCTTTTTTACAATGGAATAAACTTGAAAAAAATATTTGTTGATATGATTTATCTCTAAATTCGTATAAGATACATATTCCATTTCATCATCGCGTTTAAAGTGTGCCTCATAATTTTTCCATTTTTTAGTAATATGATTTAATGACTTACGAATCTGAGTAGCAGACTGTTCTGGACTTATTTCCAACCTTGAAGCTTGATATACTGTACTTGCAAGTCCATTATGATATGTTTGTATGATTTCATTAAGCTCTGTTACTGGCACTAACGAGCCAAAATATAAAGCGTCTATATTTTTTTTCATAGAGTCTATATGTATAGTTCCAATAATTCCCATACTGATAAGAGCTATTGTAGTTATTATAAAAAGAAAAAAGAGTTTACTTTTTAACTTGAGTGCTTCCATAAACTGCATCTTTCTCCCTTATAATCTTTACTACAAGGTATATATAGCAAATTTCATTCCCTATAAGAACATATAAGGTATTTAAATATTTTAGAGATATTCACGCAAAAAATAGACTTCTATAACTTAACTATAACTTAAAAATAATTCTACTCTTAAAAATTTATATAAGTTAGTATTTTAAATAAATAAGTGCTATACTACTCGTATAAGATACTAAAAAAAAGGGGAAAACATGTCACTATCAAGAAGAGATTTTCTTAAGAGTTCAGCAGCAGCTTCAGCTGCAGCTGCCATAGGTATGTCAGTTCCATCAGAATTGGCGGCGGCAGCGGATAAAGCTCAAGAACAGTGGCGATGGGACAAGGCGGCCTGTCGTTTTTGTGGTACTGGTTGTGGAATTATGCTGGCAACTAGTGGAGAAGGCGTTGACAGAAAGATTGTTGCTGTTAAAGGTGATCCCGCAGCTCCTGTAAATCGTGGTCTTAATTGTATTAAGGGTTATTTCAATGCGAAGATTATGTATGGCGCGGATAGACTCAAACAACCATTACTTCGCGTAGATAAAGATGGAAATTTTAACAAGCATGGTAAGTTCGCTCCAGTTTCATGGAAGCGCGCGTTTGATGAGATGGAAGTGCATACTAAAAAAGCTCTCAAACATGGTGGACCTGAGGCCGTTGCAGTATTCGCGTCTGGTCAGTATACCGTTATGGAAGGTTATGCGGCGCAAAAAATGATGAAGGGTGGGTTTCGCTCAAACGCGATAGACCCAAATGCTCGTCACTGTATGGCTTCCGCCGTTGTTGGTTTTTACCAAACATTTGGAATAGATGAACCATCTGGTTGTTATGATGATATCGAGATTACGGATACAGTTGTAGCTTGGGGCTCTAACATGGCAGAGATGCACCCTATACTTTGGTCGCGTGTCACAGATAGAAAACTCTCAGATCCTGATCGTGTAAAAGTTGTTTCTATTCAGACTTATACACATCGTACTTCTGACCTTGCAGATATAGAAATAATCTTTACGCCAAACACAGATACTGCGCTTTGGAACTATATAGCGAGAGAGATTGTAATAAATCACCCTGAGTCTATAGAGTGGGAGTTTATTCGTAAACATATCATTTTTGCAGCGGGTCCCGTTAACCTTGGTTATGGCATGAGAAGATCAACGGATAAGTCTATAGTCGAAGGCAAGTATACAGACCTTGAAATGGAGACTATTTCCAAAGAAATGAGCAAGGTTGTCTCAGCTGCGGAAGGTCCAGCTCTTGAACCATTTGGTTATAAAGAGGGTGACACTATGATAAACAATGGTGGAACGCTAGGACATTGGGAAATTTCATTTGAAGAGTACAAGCGTTCATTGGAACCATATACATTAGACTATACCGCTAAATTATGTAAGGGTGACCCTGATGAAGATATGAAAAGCTTCAAGAAAAAACTAATAGCGCTTGCAAAACTATACATTGAAGAGGGACGTAAAGTTGTGAGTTTTTGGACTATGGGTATGAACCAACATACGCGTGGTACTTGGGATAATACTCTTGCTTACAATGTTCACTTTTTACTAGACAAACAAGCGAGACCAGGTTCTGGCGCATTTTCTTTAACTGGTCAGCCTTCAGCGTGTGGAACAGCAAGAGAAGTGGGTACATTTACTCATAGGTTACCAGCTGACATGATGGTTGCAAATCCTAAGCACAGAGAAATAGTAGAAAACAAGTGGAAAGTTCCAAATGGTACGCTTAATGGCGTCGGAAAGCAGGATATTATGCAGATTCATCGTGACATAGAAGATGGACTTGTGAAATTTGCTTGGGTAAACGTATGTAACCCTTACCAGGATTCAGCGAGTGCTACTCACTGGATAAAAGCGGCAAGAGAAATGGATAACTTTATAGTTACTTCCGATGGTTATCCTGGTATCTCCGCAAAAGTCTCCGATCTTATTTTACCATCGGCAATGATATATGAAAAATGGGGAGCTTATGGAAACGCGGAGCGACGTACTCAGCACTGGAGACAGCAAGTTATACCAGTTGGTGATGCTATGAGTGATACTTGGCAGTGGATGGAGTACTCAAAGCGTTTTACTGTGAATGATTTATGGGGAGGCTACGAAGCTTCTGGTCCGAGAACAACTCCTTTAGCCGATGTTCGTAGTGAGGCTAAAAAGATGGGTTATGATGGCGATACTACGATGTTTGATATCTTATTTAACAACGAAGACGCTCGCTCATATAAACTCGATGAAAAAGATCCAATTCAAAAAGGTTACGACAACTCTGAGGGTTATGGAGACGCTCGTAATGTAGTAGGCTCAGACGGTAAGGTATTTGAAGGGTATGGTTTTCATGTTCATAAATATCTTTTTGAAGAGTATGCCGCGTTTGGACGCGGACATGGGCATGACTTAGCTCCATTTGACGTTTACCATAAGGTTCGTGGACTTAAGTGGCCTGTAGTTAATGGTATTGAAACGCAGTGGCGTTTCAACTCGAAGTACGATCCATATGCAGCTGCACAGACTATGGAAAATGGGAATCCATTTGCGTTTTATGGAACTCTGGCTAAAGCGCTTCAGTCGGGTACGCTTGAAGGAAAAAATAAAGAATCTAAAACAGTACCTCTGCCAAACAAAGCAAAAATTTTCGCAAGACCCTATATGGATGCGCCAGAAATACCAGATAAAGAGTATGACACTTGGTTAAGTACGGGTCGTGTTTTAGAACACTGGCACTCAGGAACTATGACTATGCGCGTTCCTGAACTTTACCGCGCAGTTCCCGAAGCTCTTTGTTATATACATCCACAAGACGCTAAAGATAAAGGTCTCAAACAAGGTGGACTTTGTTGGGTTGAATCTCGTCGTGGTAAAGTTAAAGCCAGAGTAGAGACTCGTGGACGTAACAGACCAGCACGTGGACTGGTGTTTGTTCCTTGGTTTGATGAGAAAGTATTTATAAATAAAGTATGTCTAGACGCGATGTGTCCGATGTCAAAACAAACTGACTTTAAAAAGTGCGCTGTTAAAGTTTATAGCGCTTAATTAAGATAGGAACTAAAATGAAAATAATAAATAAAATAACATTAAGTTTAGTGACTACAACTCTATTTCTAGTAGGTTGTGGGGGAAGCGTAAACCCATTTTCAAGTGAACCTGAGGAAAAAGCGGTGGCATCAATTTCTGAAGAGTCATTGGGACTTAGAAAAACAGATATTTATGCAGAAGATGACACAATATCAACTAAAACAGAGTATAGAAGAGCACAAGCGGGAACGAGTACAAAGATCAAGAGGGCTTTTCAAGACGCTCCTCCTATGATTCCTCATGATGTCACGGACTTTCTTCCTATTACAAGAGAAAACAATGCTTGTGTAAGTTGTCACGCACCTGAGATAGCACCAGCTATGGGAGCAACACCGATTCCCGCATCACACTTTTTAGATATGCGACCACGCCATATTTGTGATGGAGTGAAGTTTAAGAAGTCTATAGACAACACAAAAAATGAGACAGATATCAAAAAGTTAACACACCTGAATCAGGCTCGTTATAATTGTACTCAGTGTCATGCGCCACAGTCACAAGGAAATCCAAGCGTTGAAAATCTTTTTAAAGCTAACTTTACTAAAAAAGGCGGTGAATTTAAGTCAAGCTGGGATGAAGTGATGTTAGATGATCTTGATACTGTTGGAGAAGACTCGCGTTTAACGGCAGATGATTTAGATAATTCTGATTCAGCTGCTGGTCATTTAGATGGTGCAAGTCACTAAAGCATGCAAAGAAGAGAATTTTTTAGTTCTCTGACTTCAGGATTTAAAAATAGTTCTGAAACAGAGTCTCAACTCATACTGCGACCACCATATAATGAAGATAGCGCTCTTTTTGCACAAGAGTGCCACAAATGCGATGCTAAATGTAGTACCGTTTGTGAAGAGAAGATTATACTTATAGCTGCTGACAAAACGCCTTATCTCAGTTTTGAGGCAAGTGGATGTACTTTTTGTGATGAGTGTGCTTCGTCTTGCGAGTTTGGTGTGTTAAGCTTAGATAACAAAAGTAATGTAAAGGCGAATATAGTGATAGAAGAATCATTATGTATGTCGTGGAATAGTGTGATGTGTTTTTCGTGTAAAGACCCCTGTTTAGAAAATGCCATCGCGTTTGATGGTCTTTTTAAACCAGTGATAGATATGTCAAAATGCACTGCATGTGGGTTTTGCATGAGTCGATGTCCATCGGCAGCAATTAAAGTAGAAGGATAAATATGAATATTTCAAGTATAGTAGTGCAAACACTGCCAAAACATTTAGACGCAGTGGTTAAAAGTCTTAAAGATTGTGAGGCATGTGACTATCATCTTCATGATGAAAAGGGTCGCGTTATTATCACTATAGAAGGCGAAGGCGTTTCAGAAGAGTTGGCTAAACTTAGAATCATTGAAGCAATACCTCACGTAATAGCTGCAGATATGCAGATGGCGTATAGCGAAGATGAACTTGATGAGCATATGGAAGTTTTGAATAATGCTGATCTTGTGCCTAAAATGCTAAATGATGATGATTTAAGACCTGAAGATATTATCTATAATGGTGATTTAAAGAAAAAAGACTTAGAGGGTTTTGCTAAAACTTTCGATGCAACAAAAGAGAGATAATGGGCGTAGTTTTTGAAGCTACTATAAAAGTAGATGAAGAAAATAAAAACTGGTATATAGAATTACGAGACACAGTTGACGATAGAGTTGAAAACTGCATGAACTTTGAAGTTTTTAAAGTAAAAATGGAAGAGCTTGGCCAAGACTATGGTGGAAATATTGATGAAGTCAAATGGTCTAAAGATGAAAATGTATCACCTCATATGATGGATGAACTTAGAATGAAAATGGCTGAATATCAACAAGAACAAGAAGACAAAGACTAAGAGATATTTTCTATCTCTTGGACACTTTTTCTTATTTCTTTTGAAAGATTTTCATATCCATCTTTTGTAACTAAAATATCATCTTCAATTCTAATTCCAATACCTCTGTATTTTTTAGGAGTACTCTTATCTTTTTTATCTATATATATTCCGGGTTCTATAGTCATTACCATACCTGCTGCTAAAGCTATCTCTTTGCCCTTCTTTGTTCTGTATGGAGCTTCATCATGTACATCGATTCCCATCCAATGCCCTACTCCATGTGGATAGTACTTTTTATGTGCTTTACTTTTAAGAAGCTCTTTTTTATCGCCTTGTAAAATACCTAACTTTAACATACCCTCACAAAGTAACTCTTCGGATTTCACCTGAATATCGATTCTAAGAACATTAGGTTTTATCATAGCTATTAGCTTTTCTTGAACATCTAAAATCATCTCATAGAGTTCTTTTTGTGCCTTTGTGAATTTTCCATTTGCAGGTATTGTTCTTGTGATGTCACTTGCATAGTATTCATACTCACACCCAGCATCAATGAGTATGAGTTCGTTATCTTTTATTTTACTGTCATTACTTATATAGTGAAGCGTATTCGCTGCGTTTGCTGAGGCAACAATAGATGTATACGCATCACTATAAGCACCATTTTTCTTAAAGATGTATTCTATTTCCGCTAAAAGCTCATACTCATTTCCTAGTATTTTACTCTTTTTCATTGCCATATGATGAGCGTCTTTTGTGATAGAAACAGCTTTTTTTATCAAGGCTATTTCTCCATCACTTTTTATTAAACGCGACTTTTCAATAATTTTCGCTATGTTTTTATGAGAATAGTAATGATTGCTTAACTCTTTAATTTTCTCTATTCTTGATGCATCTGATCTAAAGTCAAAATAGATATTTTGTCCCAACTTGATAAATTCTTCGAGCATTTTATCAAGCTTTTTTATGCTAAAAACCTCATCAACTCTAAAATGCTTTTTCCCTCTTTTCTCACCAAGACGTTTTCCCGTCCACAGTTCAAGAAGTATATCTCTGTGTTGTACAAACATATAGGTTTTTACAATTCCCTTCTCTTTATGAAAAAGCAGTGCTGCGTTATCTTCTTTAAAGCCACAGAGGTAGTAAAAATTACTATTTTGTCTATATGCGTACTCTGTATCATTCGAACGCGTTTTCATAGTAGCACTGAAAACAATGGCTATAGAATTATCTTTAAGCTTCTTTCCTAAAGTAATTCGTCGTGACACATATTCTTTTTCTTTTATCATTTACATACCTCGCTTAGCCATTTATTAATTTCTTCTAATACATCCGTAAGTCCTGAATTAAGTGCTTTCACACCACCTTCAGCGTTTAAGTCCATGACTCTCACTCTCTTTGTAAAATTGCGATTAGAAACATTTTTACCGGTTTTCGCATCAAACAGGGTCATATCAAGAGATACTATCACATAGGATTTACCCTCGTTATCTATAAAGTACTGCATAAAGTCTTCTAAATTACTTTCTAAGATGTAGTTACTCTTTGTATAAGATTTAAACCCATGAACGCTAGAAAAAATATTTGTACTTTTTATACTTTTTACCAGCTGAGAGCTTATAGCCTTATTTGGACTTTCCGCCCACCCTGATTCTGAAAAAGAGAACTCTTTATATCCATCTTCAGCATATCTCATCTTTTTTGACATAAGAGAAGTCGAGCTATAAACTTTTCTAACCTTTAACGAGCGTTTATTACATAAAGTAGATTTATATGTAGTAATTTTCACTTCGGGTGCTATCCGATACTCTAAAACTAAAGGCTTTGTAACAGTACATCCTGTAAATAGGAACATAAAAAATAGGACAATAAATTTCATTTTACTTCTCTCCTGGCGCTTTTTTTATCTCTTGAGTTTTATAAAAAATATCTGATGGACTTTTATTATACTGTTCAAGCGCGTCTTCAAATTTAATCATTAACTCTTGTATTTCTAAAAAGGTACCATTTATTGTCGGCACAATTTCATCAGATATATCTTTAATATTAAACTCTCCATTAGAAACAGCACTTTTAATCACATCCATAGTACTATTGATGCCTTTGTAACTTTGCATTATTGAATCCAACGAGTGTGATACATTATCTTCCCAGCCTATACTTTTTTCTACAAATTTATCAACAAGTGGAATAGTTGTGTTTAACTTTGCAGTAAATTCGTCTAAGTTCTTTGCGCTGTGCTGTAAATGGATAATAGTCTCATCATCAAGAAGAATCTCCATTTTCTTCATCATACTTGCAGTTCTTTTTAAGAGAAGTGTCATCTGTTTTTGATTGTCCTCTCCTAAAAGTTCCTCTGTTTTGCCAAGTGTTGATGAAAGCTTAGAGGACATACTACCAAAAGAACTTTCTATATTCTCAAAAAATGAAGGAAGTGTTTTAATCACAGGATATTTTTCATCCTTCCCAATTTCTAAAGATGGACTCTTTCGAGAACCATTGCTCAAATTTATGTATGTCAAACCAGTAATACCCTGCGCGGTTAATTTTGCCGTAGTATCCACCTTTATAGGCGTTGTCTTTAATATAGATATACTAACTTCTATCTGCTCTGAATTTTGAGCGTTAATTTGTAAGTTAGAGACCTTTCCAACACTAATACCTCTATACTTAACCGGAGCGTCAAGATTAAGTCCAAATACAGACTCATCAAAATAAATAGTATATTTTTTCTGTTTAGAATCTGGTGACGTATCAAGCATCCAATAAGTAAAACCAAACATCAAGATAACACCAATCAAAACTAAGAATCCAACTAAAGAGTAATTGACTCTATTATTCATATGCTACTTTCCTTATTTTTAAAAAATGTTTGTATAAAGTCACTATTTACTGAGCTTATCTCACTAATGGTTCCCTCATACGCTATTTTTTGATTATCTATTATAGCGACTCTATCTAAAGTATCATAAATAGATTGTAAATCATGGGACACCATTACTATAGTAAGGCCAAGCATACTCCGTAGTTTAAGTATTAGTCTGTCGAAGTCTCTAGCGGATATAGGGTCAAGTCCACTAGTTGGTTCATCTAAAAAGAGGAGCTTTGGATCCATTGCTAAGGCTCTCGCTAATGCTGCCTTTTTTTTCATTCCTCCACTTATTTGGGAAGGAAAAAGATGCGCATCACTTAATTTTAATCCTACTAAATTTATCTTGAAATTAACAATTTCATCTATCATTGAGGAGGATAAGTCAGTATATTCTATTAAAGGAAGAGCAATATTTTCTTTAATACTTAAAGAAGAAAAGAGTGCGCCAGCTTGAAATAGAACTCCCCACTTGCGTCTTAGATTTTGAGCATCATCATGATTTATATTGTATATGTCATGCCCTAATATATCTATGCTTCCCTCATCAAATTCTTGCAACATAACCATCTCCCTTAAAAGAGTCGTTTTACCACAGCCACTTGGTCCTAATAACCCATATATTTCACCTTCTTTAATAGTAAGGTTTATACCATTATGAACAACTCTGTTTCCAAATTTTGTTTTGAGGTTTCTCACTTCTATAATATTCATTTATATTCCCAAACTTGTAAACGCGATGGAAAAAAGTGCATCGCAAACTATAACGGCAAAAATGGATTCTACTACGCTTTTAGTGGTGTTTAGTCCAATGCTTTTAGTATCATCTTTGACTACAAGTCCCCTATAAATTCCTATTGAAGCTATCAAAAAAGCGAAGAAAGGAGCTTTGAATATACCTACGTAAAAATGCTTTACTTTAATGACCTCTTGAAACCTACTAGTAAACACTTCCACCGTAATACCTAAATCTATATTTGCCACTATCATCCCACCTAGCATGCCCATAATGTCAGATACAAAAACTAAAATAGGGAGAACGATCATAAGGGCAATAATACGAGGCATTACCAAAAAAGAATAAGGGTCAAAACCCATAGTTTTCATTGCATCTATCTCTTGTGTGATTTTCATCGCGCCTATTTGAGCCGTAAAGGCTGAACCACTTCGTCCCGCAATTACTATAGCTGTAATTACTGGAGCTAATTCTCGTAAAATAGAGAGCCCGAGCATATCTACAATAAAGATGTTTGCCCCATATATTTTAAGTTGATAAGATGATTGGTACGCTACAACCAATCCAATAAGAAAACTTGTTAAAGAGACTATCCAAAAGGCTTTTATGCCACTCTCATTTATCTCAAAAAATATCTCTTTATAGCGGATACTTTTAAAAGACCTAAGGTATAAAACCTTACTCATAAAAAGGTGCCCTAAAAACTCCATAAAAGATCTAAGTCCCTCTATATAGTTTCTATACATTCCATAAAAACTAAAGACATTTAAAACTTCTTTTTCTGCTCTAGCCTTTGAATCTACTTTATACTTTTCCACTAACTCAAGTGTGTCATTTATCTTTTCATTTTGAGAGTTTATTTTCACATTCAAAGTCTGTATTTCATAGTCATTCTGTAATTTTTTTAGAAATAAAGCTCCTGCGGTATCTAGGGAAGAAACAGCATTTAGGTCAAAAACTATCTCTTTTACTGTTGAAGTATTAATGTTTGGTAGTGTATTTTGAAGTGTATTGACAGTATAAACAGTAAGCTCCCCTGAAAAGTTCAAAAAGAGTTTATCTGCTTGGGGTTGTGTAGTAATTAATGTTTGCATTAGTTATTTTACTAGAAATCTCTCTCAAGTAATTTAGGTACTTTTAAAATCGTTATGATTTTATCTTCTTGTTTACCAACACCTTCGATTATTGTGTCATTACCTGTTATTGTATCTGGTGGTGGACCAATGTCTTTTTTCTTAAGTCGTATAGCCATGGTAAGTCTATCTATCACAAAGCCTGCAACATCATCCCCATCTCTCATGACTATAAAGCGTGTCTCATCCGAGTGCTTTTGACTTTTCAGTCCAAACTTTACACGTAGGTCAAGAAGGGGAATTACCGATCCACGAAGATTGAACACACCAAGAACATACTTAGGAACCTGAGGTACTCTTGTCCAAGAAAATGGCTTAATAATCTCTTGAATTGAAAGAATAGGCACTGCATACTCTTCATCACCAATAACAAATCCAACTAATTGAACAATATCATTTAAGTTGTTGCTATCAGGATTTTGTTGATCACTTTGTTTATTAATAATATCTTTTAATTGATCACTCATTATAAGAACTCCGATTTAAAGTTAACGTTTCGTTGAACAACGCTTGATAAATAATCCGCAGAGTATGGTTTAGTAATATACTCAACCATTCCAGACTCAACCCCACGCATACGATCTGATTTACCTGTACGAGACGTAACCGCAATTAATGGTAAATTTTTGTACTTATTATACTTTTTAATCTCTCCGGCTAAAGTGTATCCATCCATTCTTGGCATTTCAATATCGATAAGCATAGCATCAAAGTTATGATCGCCTGATTTTAACATACTAAGCGCTTCTTGTCCATCTGTTGCTTCAATAAGAGTTACCCCTAAAGGTTCTAAAGCTTTTCTCATAATAGTTCTATCTGTCTTAGAATCATCTACTATCATAATAGTATAATCACTCGCTTTATCTTTGCTATTAGAACTTGCTTCACCCACAGCTGCACTTATCATAGCAGTTGATTTTACATCTCTTGCCATCTGCATAAGTGCTACAACATCAACAATAAGTGTTACTCCACCATCACCACGTATAGTAGCTCCAGCAATTCCTTCGATACCTTTGAGATAATCACCAAGCGACTTAATAACTATCTCTTCTTGACCAACTAAAGTATCTACAATAAGACCTAGTTTACTTGTCCCTAGTCCAAGTACAACAACATAGGCATATTCAGCTGAGTCTAAAATACGCTCAACTTCAAAGATATCACCAATATGAACAAGAGAAAGTACATCTTCGCGAAGTCTCATAACGGAGCGGCCTTCAACTGTATATATCTCTTCTTTAGAAATTCTTACTGTCTCAAGTACTGAAGCAAGTGGAATCGCATAATATTCTTCTTGAACGCCAACAAGTAAGGCTTGAATAATAGCAAGAGTTAAAGGAATTTTCAACTTCATCGAAGTTCCAACACCTATTTCACTGTCTATATCAATAATACCATTGAGTTTTTCAATGTTTGTTTTTACAACATCCATTCCAACACCACGACCAGATACACTCGTTACAGCAGCGGCAGTTGAGAAACCTGGTTTAAAGATAAGAGTAAAAGCCTCTTTATCACTCATATTATCAGCTTCTTTCTCAGTAATAAGTCCCTTTTCTAAGGATTTATTCTTAAGCATAGTTGCATCTAAGCCCTTACCATCATCATCAATCTGAATAACAATCTGGTTTCCCTCATTATAAGCTTTTAAGCCAATAGTTCCGGTCTCGCTTTTTCCTTGAGCTGTACGAATGTCAGGAGTTTCAATACCATGGTCACAAGAATTACGAATAATGTGAACAAGAGGGTCACCTATCTCTTCGACAATCGACTTATCAAGTTCTGTTTCTTCTCCTGATATCTCTAGTTCAATATTTTTGTTAAGCTCACGAGATAGATCTCTAATCATTCTTGGGAATTTGTTGAAAACTTTTCCAATAGGAAGCATTCTAGTTTTCATAACAGCGATTTGAAGGTCCGTTGTTACTAAAGAAACTATAGATACAACTTGATTGAGTTCCTCTAAAAATTCTTCACCCTCGTATCGCTCTTCTACATCATCATTAATCTTAATCAGTCTATTTTTTGCAAGAACAAGCTCACCTATAAGGTTCATTAAGTGGTCAAGTCTTTTTACATCAACACGAATTGTCTGATCTACTGCTGCAGGAGCACGTTTTGTAGGAGCTGCGGCTTGTGCTTCTGCATTCTTTGGCTTTGGTTCTACAGGTACGGGAGTTGGTGCGGCAACAGGTTCAGGTATTGGCTCAGGTGTAGGTTCTGGTTCCGGTGCTGCTACCAATTCCTCTTCTATTGAAGGAGCTGCTAGAACTGTTTCACCAGCATCTATTTTTGCTTGACGCTTAGCTTTATCTTCGTTTTGGCGCTCATTAAGAAGTCTTTGGATCTCAGCTTCTATTTCATTATCATCCATACTATCATAATCTGGTTCTTCAGCCGGTTCTTCTTGAATTGAAGGAGCGGCTAAAACTGGCTCGCCTGCATCAATTTTGGCTTGACGCTTAGCCTTGTCTTGCTCTTGACGCTCGCTTAAAAGTCTTTGAATTTCATCTTCAACCGCGCCATCGTCCATGCTATCATAATCTGGTTCTGGTTCAATTACAACTTCTTCCACAACTACAGGTGTTTCTACACTTTCTGGCACTTCACCTTTAGTAATCGCGTCAAGTTTTATAACACAATCAGCTACGTCTATACCCGCATCAGAGCTTGTATCACGAATAATTTCTAAAAGTGCTTTCATAAGGTCAATAGATTCAAGTACAACATCCATAATATCTGGAACTAGAATAAGCTCACCATGTCTTGCTTTATTTAAAACATCTTCCATGTGATGAGTTAAGTGAGTTAAAACATCAAAGTTTAAAAATGATGACGCACCCTTAACGGTATGCGCAACACGAAAAATCCCGTTTAAAAGTTCTAAGTCCTCAGGTGTGTTTTCTAACTCAACTAAATCTTGATCTAACTGTTCAATTAACTCAAATGATTCAACTAAAAAATCTTGTAGTATCTCTTGAAATTCATCCATATTTATACTCCTGGTTTCATATGTTCATGTACAACACGTGATATTTCATTATAAAAAGAGCTTGCTTCAAACTTAACTAAATAAGCTTCTCCACCTGCTTCTACGCCTCTGTTTTCGCTAAAGTGATTACTGATAGAAGAGTTGAAAACTATTGGAATATTTGCAAATCTTCCATCTTCTTTTGCATTTGCCGCAAAATGAAAACCATCCATTCTTGGCATTTCAACATCACTAATAATTATTTTTAAATTATCTGCTATATCTTCACCATATGTGTTATATATCTCATCTAACTTGTCAAGTCCTTCTTGTCCATCCATAGCTTCTATAACTTTAAAGCCCATTTTTATAAGCGCTTCTTTGACTATTTTTCTGGCCGTTGCACTATCGTCAAGAATAAGTGCTATACCTGAGAAGGTTTTTACTTCGCTGGGAAGGCTATCTAGATCTGGCTTATAAAGTCCAAGATCCTCAACTACGCTCTCAAGGTCTAAAATAAGAAGAACATTATCATCCTCAATTTTTGTTACACCTGTAATTTTGTTGCTATCTATAGGGTCTCCACCATTCATAAAAGTTGCTGGCTCTATATCAGCCCAGCTTATTCTTCGTATTCTTTTAGCTTCATGAACAACAAAACCTATAAGAATATTATTAAACTCTGTAATAATAACTCTTGAGCTTTTTTCCATACCTTCTGGCGCTTTTATACCCATCCATTTTGCTAAATTCACAACAGGTATTACAACTTCTCTTAAATCAAAAATACCCTCTATAAATTCTGGTGTTCCGGGTAATTCCGTGAGATCAGGAATTCTAATAATTTCTCTTACTTTTGAAACATTGATTCCATATATACCTTCATATATACTATCCTCTTCTTGTTTCATAATACGAAAATCTACTAGTTCCATCTCATTAGAGCCAAGCTTCAGTGAGTTGTCTTTCATATTTTAAATCTCCTTGTGAGAGTTTCTTTCTTCAAATAATTGTTTTTCTTGTAAAGATTTTACAATAAAGTATCTTTGATTGCAAGCAAAAGCGGGTAAATTTAGATAGCTAAATCCCTGAAGCTTCAATGCGATATTTTGATGAAAATGTCCCTCTATAAAATAGTCACATTCATATTTATCTTCTATACGGTTTTGAATAAACTTTTGAAATCCTATGAACTCTTTACAATCATCTTTTTTAGAAAGGTATTTATCAAGTTTTGTAAGAATGAAGTGATTAAAGAGTGTGTCAAATAAATTTAGCACAAATAAAATCGATGAGTTTCTAATTAGCTTTGTATAACTTTTATAAAGGAATTCTCCATCAAAATCACCATGTGCTAAATAAACTTTTTTATCACTGTAAGTACATAAAACTGGCTGCGTTTGAATTGGAAAAACTTGTGCTAAAGGAAATAGTTCACAAAGGTTAAAATCATGATTTCCCTCTAAGTATATGACTTCGATATTCTCACTAATTTTATTTATAAGACTAATAATTTCTTGATTTTTACGATGAGTGTAAGGAACTTCTCCAAACAGTGTGTCAAAAATATCACCCATTAAAATAAGCTGTGTAGCGGGGACTATTCTTTGGTCAATATCATTAATAAGTGAAAGAAGTTCTGGGCGAAGAGATGAGTAGTGCGCGTCAGAGATGATAACGCCACCCTCTTTTAATTCTATATTATGGGACATAAGCTATATTTGGAATTCCACTATTTTCATCAAGTCCCATCATCAAGTTTGCATTTACAACGGCTTGAGAAGAAGCGCCTCTCATAAGGTTGTCTATAGAAGAAGATATAAAAAGCATATTGCCCTTGCGTTTAACATAGATATCGCAAAAGTTAGTTCCAGCTACATTTTTCATGTCTACTGGATTCTTACATACTCTTACATTTTTTTCATCTTTGTAAAACTCTTCTAAAAGTTCCACTTCATCAAACACGCCTTCAACTTGAATATATATAGAACTTAGCATTCCTCTCGTTAAAGGCACTAAATGAGGTACAAAATTGACATCATCAAACGCGACACCTAACTTTTGTGCTATCTCTGGAGCATGTCTATGAAGTAAAGGGTTATATGCAAATAGATTGTCATTTACATTAACAAAGTGCGTTGACTCACTTAGTTTTTTTCCAGCGCCGCTCACCCCTGTTTTTGCATCAATAATAATAGGAGTATGCTCTTGGCGTTTACTCATAAATGGAAGTAATCCTAGTATAGATGATGTTGGAAAACATCCAGGATTTGCCACAAGAGAAGCTGATTTTAATTCTTCTCTAAACATCTCTGGTAAGCCATAAACAACATGCTTTAAATTTTTTACATCAGTATGTGGAACATAGAACTCTTCATAAACTTCTTGAGTAAGTCTATAGTCAGCAGAAAGGTCTACAACTTTTACACCAAGCTCCATAAGAGGTTTTACATAAGCCATAGCTGTTTTATGAGGAAGTGCTAAAAAGACAAGTTGGCACTCTTTTGCCATTGCATTTACATCTGCTTTTTTTACTTCATCTTCACAAACACCACTCAATGAAGGGTGTAACTCGTTAATAGTCACTCCACCCTCTGAGTTAGCAATATATGTAAGGTTAAATGTAGGATGATTGATTAGAATTTTTACAAGCTCTAATCCTGTATATCCTGTAGCGCCAACTACCCCTACCTTTATGCTTTCACTCATCTAGTGGCACTCAAAAACTATTTCTTGGTATTTCACCTCATCTATTTCGAACTCTTTTGTTCCACCAGGTAGAGTGACTTTTACTTCATCACCCTCTTCTTTTCCAAGAAGCTGTTTAGCTAAAGGAGAGCCAAAAGATATGAGTCCAATATCCGGATTTGATTCACAACCACCTACTATAGTATAAGTAGCTACTTCCTCTGTATCCATATCTGTCATTACAACCGTTGAACCAAAACTGATTTTTGCATGTTCGAGTTCGCTTGGGTCTACTATTTGAGAATTTCCAAGTATATCTTGTAAGTCCCCTAAACGGTTATCTATAGTTCTTTGCATCTCTTTTGCTGCATGGTACTCTGCATTTTCTTTGAGATCACCATGTTCTAGTGCTGACTCTATATCTTTTACTACTTGTGGACGTTGTACTTCTTTGAGGCTTTTTACTTCGGCTTGTAGTTTTTCATAGCCAAAAAGTGTCATAGGTTCTACTCTTTGCATAGTGTATTCTCTTTTATCATAGTTTATTTTTGTTATTATAGCCTAGGTTTCATTACAACTTAAAACTCTTCTTAGTCTTTCTATAAAATTCCAT
>CAWUTM010000057.1:0-4877 GCA_963925755.1 uncultured Sulfurimonas sp.
CCAAACCTATAAGTAAGCCATAGGTATAAAGATATCTCTTTTACCATGTCCTCAGCCTTTAAGAGTTCATCCGTAGTTCTTGCGTGATCACTGTTTAATATGGGAGGAACGTAGTAAACATTCTCTTGCTTTTGTAGCGCAAAAATATAACTCTCATAAGCATCTACGATATAAGGCGACTTCAAAGTCAATGGAGCACAAGCAAGATGATACTTCGTCGCTATGTCTAAATCGTAAGTATCAACAATCCTTGAAGCTTCTAGCATGTCAGTTAAACCTGAGGCATAAAAAGGACCATTAAACTCCATATTTTGCACAAAGAAACTAAGAATTACCTCAAGAGAGTTCTCTTCAAGTATTTTACTAACAAGTTTTATATGTTCTAAATTTGCCATCACCTTAAAGGGGATAGTTATTTTTTTTGCTTCTTTATAAAAGTTATGCTTAATTATTTTTAGCGCCTCTTCATTTAACGCGCCTACATAGCCTTCTTCCATAAGGCCATACCTTCCAGCGCGACCCGCGATTTGATGGATTTCTGATGGAATAAGGCTTCTTTGCGTTATGCCGTCAAACTTTTCAGCCTTAGAAAAGAGTATGGTCTTTATTGGTAAGTTCATCCCCATAGCAATAGCGTCCGTAGCGATAAGGATTTCCGTTTCTCCCTCGCGAAAACGCCGAGCCTCTTCGCGTCTCACTTCAGGGGAAAGGTTTCCATAAACAACACTCACGCTGAAGTTAGATGAAAAGTTTTGCTTGAGCCTTAGTACATCTTTACGACTAAACGCGATGATAGCGGTTCCCGGTTTTACCTCTGAAACTTTTGTTGGCACATCTAAAAGTGTAAGTGGATTTTTACGTTCAAACTCTATTATTTCCAACTCTTCGCCAAGGTACTCAGCTAGCGCTATAATTGCCTCTTTTGAATTAATAGAACCCGTCATAATAATCTCTTTAGCGGGTGCTCCTATGATGGCGTTTGCCCAAGCCCAACCTCTTTCACGGTCATCTATCATCTGTACTTCATCTATAACGCAGACATCTACGTCGACTTCAAAATTCAGCATTTCTATAGTCGAACTAATATGCGTAGCCTCATCATCGAGTATCTGTTCCTCACCTGTTATAAGCGAACTCTCAATACCCTTGGCTTTTAGTGTCTCATAGCCTTCGAGTGCCAGTAAACGCAGGGGTGCAAGATAGTAACCAGTATCCGCCTGTTCTAACTTCTTCATCGCGGTATATGTTTTACCACTGTTCGTTGGGCCTATGTGAAGCGTAAGTTTTCTTCTCATCTCTCTAGCCATTGGAAAGAGGTTTTTAAAGTCGCGAATAGTTCGAGCAAGTAATTCTTGGCGTTGTTTCTTTATAAGTAGTTCGGAGATAGAGTGCACAAATCTTCGCGTAATCTTTTTATGTATCTTAGGCGTAAGGGAGAGTCCATGAGGCATTAGGTCAAGTAAAAACTCATACACTCTGACATGCAACTCTTCATCGCTTAAATATAAAAGTGCTGCATACTTGGTACAGTCCTCTATTAAGGAGTCCAAAGAGTCTAAAAACTCCTTTTCCTCTTCGGCTTTTACCTCTGCTAAAACAGCGTCAAAGTTAAAACGCTCAGAATTCCAGATCTCTTCTAAAAGTCCTTCTAATTCTATGTGTAACTCTAAATTATAAGAAATTTTTCGCTCTGAGTATGGAAGAGTTATAGATTCATCAACAATAAGTAAAAGTTCTTCCTCGTGAAGTTCTAAACGCGACACTTCCAACTTTGCCATTACTATCTCTTTAAGAACTTTCTCTCCTATCTTAGGATAAGAAAATAGCGACTTTGGAGGACTTGAACGCAGGGCGTCTACTATTTGTTTTGTTGTGAGATAGGCGTGTGGCGAATGCAGCGACTCTATAAATTTTTGAGTCTTCTCTTGTTTTGTTTTTGTAGTCGCTAATTTATCGTCGCCTATCTTTCGCACTATCTCTTCTAGCGAGTTATTATCTAAAAACTCAAAACTATATGGTTTTGTGTTGAGAGTCACAATTTTGTGAAAACTTTGTCCATACACTTCATAAAGTATAGAAGCGTTAAACTCAAAAGAGTCGTCAGTGTCAAAGTTTCCCTCGAGTTCTTTTTCTAAGAGAGAGCGTTTATGTTCATGACGGATATGCGTTAGTTTTGATTCCATTTTTTCAATAGTTATCTTTTTACTTCTCATAGTTGAAAAAGCGTCATATAGTTGTACCGCCTCTTCATGGCTTACATCAAGTTCTCCCAGAAGCATTTCTATCTTGTCGTCTCTATCTAAAATAGCGTCTGGAGTTGTATTTTTTGGGAGGTTGGATTTATAAATTTCGCCATTGTTTTGGAAAAAATCAAGAATGTTTTGACGCACAGAATGCTCTGCTTCGCTCCACATCATTCGTATGGTTTTTAAAAGTAGTTTTTTATTGTGTGAGATATCATAGATACCAAGCGCCGCGAAGAGTTCGCTTAAGGTCTCCGAACTTACGTTTTCAATCCCGACATCGAAAGGTTCATCATCAAAATATTTTCGGATTCTCTGGTTTATCTTAGAGTTTTTTTTATTCTTATTAGACATGTGACATTTTATCCTAAATATATATTATTATTATATAATTGTTTTATGAATTATCCAGATCAGTGGACTCAAAAAGAGTTCTTAGAAGCTAAACGCGACCTTGCAAAAGAGAATATAGAAGTTATTCTCATAGATACCATACTCTCTCCCATCGAGAAAGCCTTAACAACCGTTTTCAACCCTCATGAGCTTAAGGCATATCCTGATGGCAGCGTTTTTGTATTTTACTGCGACAGCGGAAAAGCAACTCTAGACAGACTACAAGAATATAAAGATAGATTTCCAACAATGCACTGCGTCTCCCTCAAAGGCGGTCGTGGTTACTGGAGAAAAAATATGATGTTACTAGACGAGGAAGAATAATGTACAGCCAACACGATAGACTCTTGCGAGAATATAAACTATGTATAGACGAAAGACGCTATTACGATGCTCACGAAGCGCTTGAAGAGATATGGTTTCCACGGCGTTTTGAAAAAGATTCGGAGATGTTCCTACTCAAAGGTTTTATAAACGCGGCGGTAAGTTTCGAGCTTATTAAACTGGGGCGTGAAAAACCGAGTAAAACAGCATGGCTGACTTATCTCAAGTATAGACCACTTCTCTATAAAGTCTCATCACCTTACTTAAATGAGTATCATGCTATTGCTAGGCATATTGAAAATTTAAAAAACATTAAAAAGATTTAAAATAAAAAGGGCTTAAACATGCAAGGTACCATTACGTCAAAATACATAGATATTGCCATCAACTACTCAAGCGAATATGGTGTAAAAATCATCTCCGCTCTTTTAATATTTTTCATTGGTAAATGGGCGGTTAAAAAAGTGACCTCTCTTGTTAAGCACACAATGACAAAAGCAAAAATAGACATTACTCTCTTAGAATTTGCCGAAAGTCTCATCTACTTTGTTCTTCTTCTCATGGTTATACTTACTTCTTTAAACGCTTTGGGCATTAACACTACATCGTTTTTAGCGGTATTTGGTGCGGCTTCTTTGGCTGTAGGTCTAGCGCTTCAAGGTTCTTTGGCAAATGTTGGGGCAGCGGTTCTTATCATTATATTTCGTCCATTTAAAGTTGGTGACTTTATAGAGGCTGGTGGTGCTAGTGGTACAGTTGAAGATATAAATCTTTTCTCAACTATAATAGCACCAGTTGACAACCGTACAATCATCGTTCCAAACGCAGCTATAATTCGTGGGAATATCACAAACTATTCCGTAAAAAAGAATCGTCGAGTAGATCATGTATTTGGCATCGGATACGATGACGACCTCAAACTTGCAAAAGACACGCTTATGCAAATAATGATTGATGACGATAGAGTGCTCGCAGACCCCGCGCCATTTGTCGCGGTTAGTGAACTTGGAGATAGCAGCGTAAATTTCACAACTCGTGCTTGGGTAAAAACTGCCGACTATTGGAATGTTTATTTTGAACAAATAGAAAAAGTAAAACTTACATTTGATGAAAAAGGGATTTCTATTCCTTATCCTCAAATGGATATTCACACAGACAAAACAAATTAAATTTTAAACTAAAACAAGGAAAATAAACATGAACAAAATCGTGCTAAGCGTAGCTCTAGCGTCTTCTTTGACGCTAGCGGCTGACGTAAAAAAATATGACTCTCTTGTAACGCACACGGAGCTAGGCTATATAGAAACTCAGGGAAATACTGTAACTAAAACATTTAATCTTGACGCTAAAGCTAAAAAAGGGTGGGCAAATCATATTGCCACTTTAGTATTTGACACTCAGTACGCTTCGGATACAGATGTGCAAACAAAAAACAAGTACTTAGTGGAACTCGCTTATGATTATGAATTTACCGATAGATTCGCGTTTAGCTATTTAACTGGTTACAAATCAGATAAATTTTCTGGTTTTGCTTATCAGGCATACACTGGACCGGGTGCTAAGTATAAGGCAATCGTTAGCGAAAAGCATAATCTAAGCATTGGCGCTAACTTACTTTATGCTCAAGATAGTTATGAAGATGTTTATACAGATCCAATTACTGGTAGTATTATCTCTTACCCTGCCTCAACTGTGGGCGCTACAAAAACTGCTGGGATTAACGACCAATATATCGCATATAGACTTAACGCAGCTTACGGCTGGCAGGTACTCGATAACTTGAAGTTTGACCAAGAGTTAAGCTTAAGAGGTTCTATGGAAGAAGCGAACGACTACTTTATCTTCTCCAAAAGTGGACTTACTAGTAAACTCTCAAATATCTTTTCCGCAGGTTTAAGTTACAAGGTGGACTATATT
>CAWUTM010000058.1:0-2910 GCA_963925755.1 uncultured Sulfurimonas sp.
GGGTCGGTGACTCGTAGTTCTCTGAGTATGTCATCTGTTACATTGTCGGTACTTGTGGCTGTAAACGCGGCTATAGTTGTATATGGAAAGTTATGTTTGAGGCTTCCAAGTGCTCTATAGTCGTCACGAAACTCATGTCCCCATTGACTAATGCAGTGTGCTTCATCTATAACGAAAAAATTGATGTGTAGGTTATGTAAAAAATCTAATGTTTTTCCATTGTTCAAGCGTTCTGGAGAGAGGTAGAGAAACTTCAAGTCACCATTGACCGCGGCATACATGATGTCATCGACTTCTTCATAACTTTGCGCTGAACTAATCATCTGTGCGTTTATCTTTTGCGCTTTAAGGGCCGAAACCTGATCTTGCATAAGAGCGATGAGAGGGGATACAACTATTGTTATGCCCTCCATCATCATAGTCGGCAGTTGAAAAACAAGAGATTTTCCACCACCGGTTGGGAGTATCATAAGAAGGTCTTGATTATTTAGTATGGCGTCAACTCCCTCTTCTTGGAAGTCGCGAAAATTATTATGTCCGAAAATGTCTTTGAGTATTTTATGTTTGATTTTTTATCCTAATATAATACGGTTGACGTAATTATAGTTAGTTCTGACGTTACTAGTTTAAAGTATGCCAAAATGCAATATTTCTGTTTAGAAAGAGGCATTTATGGCGTCTACTTCACCCCAGCTAATTGAAGCGGTTTTTGTCTGATGATTAATTATATGTGAGACATAACGAGCGAACATATCAGTCTCAACATTTACCTTGCTGCCTTTTTTATAACTCTTAAAAAGCGTCTCTTTCATAGTGTGTGGAATGACGGTAAGTCTAAACGTATCAGCACTTACATCGTTAACGGTGAGACTCACTCCGTCTATGGTTATGGAACCTTTGGGCACTACAAACGCGATGTGTTTAGGGTCTACTTTTATGAAGACGTCATAAGAGTTACCCAAGTTTTTAATCTCGCTAATAGTCCCGATAGCGTCAATATGTCCTTGAACAATATGACCCTCAAACCTATCTCCCATCATCATGGCAGGCTCTATATGAACTTCGTTTTTGTAGTTTTCCATAACCAAATGTTTTTGGCTTTCAGGGGATAGCTCAACACAAAAACCATCATTGGAGACCTTTACTACAGTCAAACAAGCGCCATTGATAGCGATAGAGTCACCAAGTTTTGCTTTGTGTTTGGCCCTAATACTGAGAGTAGAACCAACGAGGCTTTTAACATTTGCGATTTCTCTTATTAGTCCTGTGAACAAGGGGCAAGTTCCTTTATTGTTTATATGTGTAAGTTTATTCATATTTTATATAAATAAACTTAATTATTTACACAAGTTTCACAATAAAAACATAATTTTTTTTAAAGCTTATTGTGGGATAATACTTATTAACGCAGATTATTTCTTAAGGAGAACTAGATGAGACAGTATGAATCTTATAAATGTGATATATGTGGCAATATAGTTGAAGTGCAAAATGTAGGTGGAGGAGAACTCCACTGTTGTGGTCAAGCAATGGAAATGATTACAGAAAATTTGACTTTGGTAAATCTTATGAAAGCGTTTGCTGGAGAGTCACAGGCAAGAAACAAGTATGAGTACTTTGCTAAAGTAGCTCAAAAAGAAGGTCTTAGAGACGTTGCGGAACACTTTGCCAGAGCTGCGAATAATGAAAAACAACATGCGA
This sequence comes from uncultured Sulfurimonas sp., assembly GCA_963925755.1. Taxonomy (GTDB): domain Bacteria; phylum Campylobacterota; class Campylobacteria; order Campylobacterales; family Sulfurimonadaceae; genus Sulfurimonas. The sequence goes on from CAWUTM010000058.1 coordinate 1,702, forward strand.
AAATGGAACTAGCTCTTAACAATAGAATGGTAAATGAGAGTGAAAACGATTTTGGAAATACTCAAGAAAATCTTCAAATGGCAATAGATGGCGAATCATATGAAAATACAAGTATGTACCCCGAATTCGCTCGAATTGCTAAAGAAGAAGGCTATAAAGAAGCGGCGAGATTATTTGATGGAATAAGCAAAATAGAAATAGAACATGAAAATATGTTTAAAATACTTTTACATAGATTAGCGTCTGATACTGAATTTGTAAGTGAAAATGAAGAAGAAGCATGGATTTGTGAAATTTGTGGTCATGTTCATTATGGAAAAAAAGCTTTAAAAGTTTGTCCAGTTTGTAAATATCCCCAAGAATATCAATCAAGGTTGAATTCTAAAAAGTAGGGTATTAAAAGGAAAAGATAGTTAAAAAACTATCTTTCCGTCTTCTTGAAGACCTTGTATGATTTCTTTGGCTTTTTCATGCCCAGCGTAAGCCGCTTTTCTACATAAGTCTAGAGCCTTGTCGTTGTCTGATTCACAGCCAACTCCTTGGTCGTAAAGTAGTCCTAAGTTGTAGTGACCCTGAGCAAGCCCACCATTAGATGCGCGAGTAAAACAGATAAATGATTTTGCCTCGTCTTTCTCCACCCCATGACCCTCTTTATACAAAACGCCAAGGTTGTTAAAAGCTTCTAAGTGACCGCGTTTAGCTGCTTCTTCATACCAAAATGCTGCTTCTGAGTAGTTTTGCATACAACCAAGTCCACGTTCTAACATCAAACCTACTTCATACTGTGCAGGTGGCACTTCGCGTTCGGCTGCCGCCATATGTAACTCATGTGCTTTAAATTGGTTGTGCTCAACGCCACCAATTCCGTTTTCATAAAGAATCGCAAGATTAAAAAGTGCGTAGGGCTGGTTTGCTTCTGCCGCTTTTGTGTAAAGTTCTAAAGTTCTCGCTTCATTTCTCTCACAGCCTTGAGAGTTTTGGTACATGAAACCAAGCGAAGTTTGTGCGTTTGCGTCACCTTGCTCCGCTAAAATTGTAAAAAGCTCAAAAGCTGTTTTATAATCCTTTGCGTTGTACGCGGTATTTGCCTTATTTATCATTATCTAATCCTCTACTCATCTTAAAAACCGTAACTAATTTAGTTTATATTATGCAAATGATACTCAAAAATGCTAAAATTCGTATTAAGATAATATAATGGATTTTTTT
>CAWUTM010000059.1:0-9151 GCA_963925755.1 uncultured Sulfurimonas sp.
AAAATCCATATAGATATAGACTGCTTTTTTGTGAGTGCCGCACGAATAAAAGACCCATCATTAAACAATAAACCTGTTGCCATAGGGGGAAGAAGTGATACTAAAATATTTAATTCCAATGCAAAAAAACAGACTGTTAGTTTTGAGAATTCTGGTTCATTCGTACCGACATTTTTTAAAGAGTATGAAGAGAGTGATGATGATTTAGACGCATTTAAAGATGACGATGGACGAGTCAGAGGAATACTCACAACATCATCGTATGAAGCAAGAGCATATGGCGTTAAAACAGCTATGAGCATTAAAGAAGCATTGAGACTCTGTCCTAACCTAACTATTAAATCACCTAACATGGCACTCTACCAAAAACTCTCCCATGAACTCCATGAATATTTACAAAGTCAAATTCCTCTTGTTGAACAAGCCAGTATCGATGAATTTTATGGTGATTTAGAGGGCTGGGTGGCAGATGATGAAGTCCAAGGATTTAGCACAAGGCTCAAAGAAGACATACTAAAAGTTCTTAAACTACCAGTATCGATTGGCGTAGCTAAAACAAGATATACGGCGAAACTTGCGACTACAGCGGCTAAACCATATGGCTGTAAAGTTGTATTACCCCATGAACTCAATGATTTTATAGAAAATATACCTATCCAAGAATTTGCTGGAATTGGTAAAAGTATGAAAAATAGATTACAATCAGTTCACATACATACATTAGGTCAGTTGAGAGTAAATCAGGGGACTGTTGAATCATGGAGTCCTTATTCAAAAGAACTCTACAAAAGAGTTTGTGGATTAACCGATGCTCCTATACAATCTACCCATAAAAGAAAGTCCATAGGTATATCCAGAACCTTTGATGCCCTCTATGAGAGAGATGAGCTTAAAAGAAGGGTTCATGTACTTGCAAGGCATCTGAGCTTTGCAATTTTAAAGCTAGATGTAATCCCGACTGTTTTTCATCTGAGCATATCCTATGAAATGAATCAGAATTCTCATAAAAATATATCACTTGCGGAAATTTTTACTGAAAAGAAGTTTGACTCATTATGTTTGTCTCTTTTTAATGAAGCTGATACTCAAAAACGCTTGCATGTCATTCGACTAAGTATTAACTGTTCAAGCTTCACAAGAGACTCACGAAAAGAGTTGTCTCTTATAGGTTTTGATGATGACCAGAAAATGAAAAATCTTACAAAATCCACACAAGAGTTACGAGAAAAATATGGACTTGATATTTTTAAGTGGGGAAGTGAGTTATAAAGTTCACTTATTGTATTATTTATACCTCAAAGAATATTCAAATATATTTAACAAGAGTATAAATTGCTTATATATGTTATAGTTAGTTATTATAACATAGAGGAAATGGTATGAAATACTTATTAATTGCACTTTTATTACTAACAACTATTCATGCATCTTCGAGCCTTAGATTAGAAGAAGCTATAGATATTTTAAAGTCTGACAATTTAGAAATAAAGTCTGCTACTTATGATATTGAGGCTGCACAGCAAAGTGCTAATGCTGTTTCTGGTAATCACTGGGGTAAGTTAGACTTCATACAAGACTTTTCTAACTCTAATGATGCCGGAAATGTTTTTGGATTTAAACTTGCCTCAAGAGAAGCTACTTTTGGTGACTTTGGAGCTAGAGAATTTATTGCAGCAACTACTAATGGTGAGACTCCTCCAGAAAGCGCTTACACGACTCCAGCACAAGATTTAAACTATCCAGACTCTAGAAACTTTTTTCAAAGTAAGTTAAAGTATGAAGTCCCGATTTTTACTGGTTTTAGAATATCAAGCTACTCTGACGTAATGAAGTCAATGACAAAAATAAAGAGACTGAATAAAGCTCAAGTAGTCAATGAAAAAATATACCAGATAAGAAAAAGTTTCTATGACATGTCACTACTACGAACCTCTGAAGATAATTTAAAAACAATTTTACAAAATATAAATACGCTAGAGACGATGACAAAGAATATGATTGACGTTGGTTATGCAAAGAGTGTTGATCTTCTTGAAGTGAAATCAAAAAAAGCCAATGTACAGAGATTAATATCTCAAATGCAATCAAATCAAAAACTACTATACCACTATATAAGCTTTTTATTAAATCAAAAAATAACAGATATACAACTTCCCTTAGTTGATATTGAAATGCCAAAATACACAAATGATGAAATAATAAGTTCAAATTTAGATATACAAAAAGCAAGTAGCGGTTTGGAAGTAACAAAGAGTATGATTGACGTATCGCAATCAGCGTATTATCCGACTATAGGAGCTTTTGGAGAAGTAGGCACTGCTGATGACACGTTCTTGGGCGATGCTTCTAATCATGCGTCTTATACCGTAGGGGCACGACTCACTTGGAATATTTTCAACGCGGGTATTGATAAATCAAATATTGAAAAATCTCGTTTAAATTTTTTAAAAACGCAGACTAAAGTTCAACTTGCAACTAGGGGCATTGAGCTTCAAGTGGAGAAAATAAGAACAGAAATAGAGACTTTAAACAACGATATAAACTCTTTAAAACAAGAGTTAAAACTTGCTGAGAAGATTTATAAAAACTATGAAGGTAGATATAGAGAAAAACTAACATCCATGAGTGACGTTATAATCAAACAATCAGAACAAATTCAGAAAATTTTACAACTACAACAAGCGAGAAATAAGCGAAATGAGAGAATTTTCGCATTAGAAAAATTAGCAAATGGAGATATACAATGATACAAAATAAACTACTAATAATTTTAGCCTTAGGGGCTTCGCTTATAGCCCAGAGCATAACTCTTTCAGGAACCGTAATAAGTGATAATAAAAAAATGATAACAAGTCGTTTTATGGGTTACGTTACACAGGTGAATGTAAGCGAAGGTGAAAAAGTTAAAAAAGGTCAGCTTTTATATACCATTGACTCAAGGGAGATAGATTCAACTAAACGCCAATCAGAACTAAGCCTTCAAATGTATCAGAACCAATATACAAATGTAAAACTCAACCTCGATAGATATAAAAGACTGCTAGAAAAAGATATGGTTTCTAAGTATGAAGTGGAAAATATGGAGCTTGCCGCTATGAATCTTCAAGATATGATTTCAATTGCTAAAGCAAGACTTCAAGAAGTGCAAAATCAATATAAGTATCTTATTATTAAAGCGCCAAATTCCGGTGTTGTCGTTTCTAAAAACATAAAGGTTGGAGAGATGGCTATGCCTGGTATGCCGGCTATTATACTTTCAGATTTAAGTAATTTAAAGATTTCTACAGAAATTCCAGAAAACGACCTCTCCCGCATTAAGCATGGAGCTAGGGTTAAGATAAGCATACCATCACAGCATATAGAAGCTATAGGTAAGGTTACGGCCATCATACCAAACTCTAACCCAATGACTCACTCTTTTAAGATAAAAGTTTCTTTTAAAAACAGTTATAAATCCGTATACCCTGGTATGTACGCCACTGTTATAATCCCATAAGGTTGTTGCATGAATAGTTATAAACCAAATGACATAGCCGGAAAACTGGCTTCTAGTTTCTTACGTAACCCATTGACTATGGTCCTTGGCGTATTTTTATTATCCATTGGTTACTTAGCACTAATGATAATGCCAAGAGAGGAAAACCCTCAAATGGTAGTAAGTGGTTCTACGGTAATAGTAGCGCTGCCAGGAGCAAGTGCCGCAGAGATACAAAAAGTCATAGTAAAACCGCTAGAAAGAAAACTAAAAGAAGTCAAGGGAGTTGAGCATATCTCTGGAATGGCTATGGATAACGTAGGAATAGTAAATGCCGCGTTTTTTATAGGTGAAGAAAAAGAGGGTTCAAACCTAAAAGTCTATGACAAGATAATGCAAAACGCGGGCATGTTTCCAAGTGGAGCGATGAATCCAATCATCAAACCGCTTGACATAGACATAGATATACCTATCGTCTCAGTTGCCTTTTATTCAAAAAACAAGCGGATGAGTAAGACTAAACTATATGACAGAGTCAAAGATATACAACATCATATAAATGGCCTAGAAAATGTTGCGGTAACAGAGTTAAAAGGCGGTAATCACCACCAGTTTAACATAGAAGTTGATATAAACAAACTATCTGGCTATAACATTTCAATGGGACAAATAGTACAAGGTGTACAATCTCTTTCATATAGCGTCCCAAGTATAAAAAACAGAACTAAAGATAACGAAATAATTATGCTTAGCGTAAAGAACGCAATAGAAAGTGCAGATGACATTGGCAATATAATAGTAGCGCAATACATGGGTTCACCCATATATCTAAAACAAATTGCAAAAGTACAAAGATCATTTGATATTCAAAACTTTAAATCAGCACATATAAGTCAAAGAGATGAGAGTGGAGTATTTACTCCGCTTAAAGAACAGGTGACTCTTAGTGTATCAAAACTACAAGGTACAAACGCCGTACTTATCGCGGATGCGGTTAAAACGGAACTTCAAGTGTATAAAAAGATTTTAGACAAAGAGGGTATTGGATACACAATAACTAGAAATGATGGACAAAAAGCTAATGATGCGGTCAATGAACTTGTTTATCACCTTGTTCTTTCTATTATTATCATAGCTATCCTACTTGCATTGGTTTTAGGGTGGAGAGAGTCGCTTATCGTTACTTTTACCGTTCCCGCGATTTTAGCCATTACTCTATTTGTCGCTTACTTAAGTGGACAAACAATTAACCGTATGACGCTATTCGCTTTTTTACTCTCACTTGGTCTGTTGGTCGATGCCGCGATTCTTGTTATTGAAAACATACATAGACACTTTCACTCTAAAGATTCCCAGAACAAAACGACAGATGACATAATGATAGAGGCTACGGATGAAATAGGTCCACCTACCAACATTGCCACCTTAGCAATCATAATGACCATGGTCCCAATGGCGTTTGTTGGACAAATGATGGGACAGTTTATGAAACCAATTCCTGCGAACGTTCCCGTAGCACTTATCGCTTCACTTTTTGTCGCATATATATTTACACCGTACTTCGCGGTCAGGATGTTAAAAAAACCAGAGCATAAAGAGAAGGAGAGTCACTAATGTTTCAAAAATTTCAAGATTTGGTCTTCAATGGCATACAAAGTTCATCCCAGAGAAAAATCATACTTATGGGAACTCTTATGGCGTTTATACTATCAGTTCTTATGATAGCTCCTAGTAAAATGGTTTTGGCAAAGATGCTGCCTGGAAAAAACAACGATACTTTTACAATTTATACTAGTTTAGCTGAGGGAAGTTCCATACAACAGACAAAACAGGTTACGGATTGCGTTGTTGGTTTTGTTCAAAAAGAGAAAGAAGTGGAAAATTTAGAGGTGTTTTTAGGAATGGGAGCGCCACTTGATTTTGCAGGACTTATTAAAGGATCGCACTTCAAAAATAGCGAGAACGTTGCGGAAATTGTCCTAAACCTATCTAAGGCGCATAATAGAGATGAACCCTCTTACTTTATGATTCAAAGAATGAGACCAGCCATACAAAATACATGTGGTTCAATATATAAAGACACCACCATATCTTTTGTTGAGCCACCAGCGGGTCCTCCAGTTTTAGCCGCAATAGTCGCTGAAGTATATGGAAATGACGCGGATGGCATTAGAGAACTCTCAAATAGAATTGCGGAGGTATTTAAACAAACGGATGGTTTAGTGGATATTGAAGTTATGCAAGATACGATTTATGATACGTTCGAGTTGAAAGTTCTCAGTTCTAAAACCTCTATGTCTGGCGTAAATCTAAAACAACTTAATGACATACTATATCTAGCGTTTGAAGGCATGCAGATTTCTGTTAAGAACTCTGAAATTATAAGTGATCAAATACCCATATACTTGTCCTTAAGTAAGGACTCTAAGAAATTTTCTCGTAAAGACATGCAATCCGTTAAAGCTAAACTATCATCTCTAAAACTGATGAATAAAATGGGTATGATGATTCCCATAACTGAACTAGTTGAGATAAAAACTAAAAGCTCCAACCCTCTAATTATGAGCAAGAACCTACATCAAATGACAAACGTAATGGCTGAGACGGATATGGTATCTCAGGTTTACCCTCTTATGGAAGCGAGAAACGTAATACTAGAGACTTTTAATGATATATACGATATAAAAAAAATAGGTCTATTTAACCTACAACTTACGGATAAAAAAACTTCTAAGATATATAAACTGATATGGGATGGGGAAATGGAGGTAACATTAGATACTTTTGTTGAACTTGGTGCCGCGTTTATAGCAGCATTAGTGCTTATATTTTTACTAATGGTTATTTATTATAAAAGTTATACATTAAGCGCGATCATACTCTTAGGCTCATTTCTTTCAATAATAGGTGTAATTTTAGGTCATTGGATTATGGATATATTTACTACTGATACATTCTTTTTAACAGCTACTTCGCTTATAGGTTTTATCGCCCTTATTGGAATTAGTTCAAGAAATTCTTTACTTCTCATAGATTTTACTAAATCTTTAATGATAGACAAGGGGATGAGCAAAGCAGAAGCCATAGCATACGCAACGGCAACACGTGCTAAGCCAATCTTTTTAACTGCTGCCGCAATTATATTGGCTTCAACCCTTTTAGCTGGAGATGCGGTATTTGGTGGTCTTGGGGTTTCTTTGATATTTGGAACCATTTCAGCTGTGATGGCGTCTCTAATGGTTGTTCCAATACTTCTATTTAAATCAGACTTGAAGAGTCATTTTAATAAGAAGTAGGACTAGTGATACTTGAGATTTAAAGTAAACACTTTCTTAAGTATTTTTAATTTTAGTTTTTTCTATTTTAGTTGTAAAAAGCGTACCTTTATCATGTATACCATCTATTAGAAACTTTTTTGCAGCTGACAGATCATAACCATTAGATAAAAACATCTCTAAATTATTATCCATGATATATTTAGCAGCCATTAGTTTAGTAACTATTCCACCCGTTGCAAACTTAGAATTTGGAGTGCACTTTTGCTCTAACTCCTCATTCGATATTTCTGTTACAAATTTTCTTATTTTTGCTTTAGGGTTGTCTTTGGGATTTGAATCATAATAACCATCAATATCACTTAAAATAACTAGCATATCCGCGCCCGTATGACGAGTAACATGCGCAGAGAGTTGGTCGTTATCTCCAAAAAGTTGTTCAGGAGTTGTTGAAATATCATTTTCATTAACAATTGGCAATATATCGTTCTTTAAAGTTCTATCTATAATGTCTTGCACTATCTTGGTGTGAACCCTAGAATCAAAATCCTCTTCCGTTAAAAGAATTTGAGATATTGTTACATTATATATGTCAAATAGGTTTTTGTAAGAACTCATAAGTATAGGTTGACCAAGTGACGCTAAAACTTTTTTACTTGTGGGAACGCTTCTATTTAATTGAACTGCCGTATATCCCGCAGCAACGGCACCCGATGTTACAAGGATTACCTCATACTTTTTTCTAGCTGCCGCAATTAACGTAACTAAGTTTAACATTCGTTCTTGTGCTATGTCGGTAGTTTCTGTTAAAACGGAACTACCTACTTTAATAACTATTCTTTTCACTATATTTTCTCCTTTTCTTTCAATCTACTTTAAATATCATCTAAAGTTCGCTCTTGCTCTAATTATACACTATAACTATTAAAGCTTACATTATTCTTACAGTAGTGCCTAACTTTGTCAAGAGTACGTTTGCAAAGCTCAAAGAGTAACAATAAGGGAACTGTTATATTATTATCCAAAAAGTTTAAATTAAGATTAATATGATTAGAATGAGTAATGCATCTTAAAAGGTTTAGTTTCTTATTTTTGCTAAAAATTATCTAAAGGAAATTATATGAAAATATCAAAACTTGTTTTATCATTTGTATTGAGTTTATCTCTATTCACTCAAGTTCTATCGGCACAGATAGCTTCTACTGATGCGATTCTTGGGCAATCTGCTGTTGCATCGTCTAAAGAAAAGCTTGTTCAGATTATATCCCGTGAGGACGTGGCAAAAAGATTTCAAGAGTTGGGTGTAGATTCCAAAGCTATTGAAGCGAGAATTGCTTCTATGACGGATGAAGAAGCTTCAAAAGTTGCACATCAGATTGATATATTACCAGCTGGCGCGGATGCAGGTGGATCAATAATTGGTGCTATTATTTTTATTTTTATAGTTTTACTAATTACAGATATTCTTGGAGTGACAAAAGTTTTTAACTTTACAAAACCAATAACAAACTTGTAAATTGAAAACAAATAAACTTCTCCCTTTATTTTTTACAATAGCCACTTTGATTCTTTCAAGTGGCTGTGTACCCAAAAGTCCTCTACCTTTAAACAATAACTATTCTTCATATAAAATAGACATTCCTTTTGTAGCTCCACGTACCGAACTTTGTGCTTCAACATCCATAGAGATGGTTTCGTCTTATTGGCAATCAATGACACCTTATACTCCTCACTTGTCACTTTCTGAGCTGGATGAGCGAACATTGATTCCCGCAAAAGGTGGTACACTGCAAATAGAACTTATTGCCGCGGCAAGGGCTGACGGTCTGCTTGTATATCCGATTGAACCAACTTTTGATGCACTTTTTTCTGAACTCTCCGAGCATAATCCAGTCATTGTGCTGGTAAACAGAAGTTATTCTTGGTATCCACTTTGGCATTATGCTCCGGTTACTGGATATGATGCAAAGGAGCAAACCATTCTGATGCATTTCGGCGACATGCCAAATGAAGCGGTGGCGATTGGAACATTTGCAGCATTATGGGAGAGAAGTGCTAATTGGGGAGTTGTTCTTTTACCTCCCGGACAACTGCCTGCGTCTGCCACTGCAAAAAAGTTTTTACAATCAGCATACGATCTTGAAAAAACAGGTATGGTAAAGGAAGCTATTATTGCATATGAAACCGCCCTTACACGATGGCCAGATTATATTCCCACCCTTTTTGCATTGGGAAATGCTTATTATAATCTACATCAGATAAGTAAGGCTGAAAAAATTTATAGATATATATTATTGATTAATCCTAAATATCCATTTGCATTAAACAATCTGGCTGATCTTTTATGCCACACTCAAAGATCTCAAGAGGCGTTAAAACTACTTGATAAAGTTGATACAGA
>CAWUTM010000060.1:0-6917 GCA_963925755.1 uncultured Sulfurimonas sp.
CTCTAAAAAATCTCAACATAACATTATAAAAATGTTTGAAGAAAAAGAGCTTGGTAAAAAGACGACTAATTACAAACTCAAAGACTGGGGAGTAAGTCGTCAACGTTACTGGGGTGCTCCTATTCCTTTTGTTCATTGTGAGGACTGTGGTTTAGTTATGGAGAAGAAAGAAAATCTTCCAATAGCACTTCCTGATGATGTTGAGATAAATGGAGAGGGAAGCCCACTGGAGAATCATCCAACTTGGAAACACTGTGCTTGTCCAGAATGTGGTAAACCTGCCATTCGTGAGACAGACACTATGGATACTTTTGTACAGTCATCTTGGTATTTTTTACGTTTTTGCGCTTCACCAGAAAATTTAGAAAAGACTGCATTTACGCCAGAAGAAGTAAAGTACTGGATGGGAGTTGACCACTATGTTGGTGGAATCGAACATGCGATTTTACACCTTTTGTATGCAAGATTTTTTACTAAAGTATTTCGTGATTTAGGTTACTTAGACTTTGATGAACCGTTCGATAAACTTCTTACTCAAGGAATGGTTCTCAAAGATGGTGCGAAGATGTCTAAGTCTAAAGGAAATACAGTTGACCCTGATGAAATTATTGCAAAATATGGCGCAGATACGGCAAGACTTTTTATACTTTTTGCAGCCCCTCCAACTCAAGAGTTAGAGTGGAACGATAGTGGTGTTGAGGGTTCACATAAGTTTATTAAACGTTTTTTTGATAGAAGCCAAAATATACTAAAAACGGATAGTATCCCTAAAATAGATCATAGTTCTCTTTCTAAAGAAGAGAAATTTGCTCGTAAAAAGGTTTATGAAGCACTTGTTCGTTCAGAAGAAGTTTATGCTGAACGCTACACTTTTAACACGATGATAGCGGGAGTGATGGAAGCAATAAACGCACTTAATACTCAAACTAATTCTGATGTTTGGAGTGAGGGTTATTGGATTTTAGCTTCGATTATGGAACCAGTAATTCCACATACTTGTTGGGAAATAAGTAATCAGTACTTTTCACTAAACAATCTTTCTAAGCAAGAAGTCTTAAATGAAGTATTTGTTGAAGACACTATTATGCTTGGCGTCTCTATCAATGGTAAACGTAGAAGTGAGATAGAAGTCGCACCTGATACGAGTAAAGAAGAAATTTTATCTTTAGCTAAAGAAGTAGTGGCTAAATGGCTAGAGGGCAAAGAACTAGTTAAAGAGATAGTAGTTCCGAAAAAACTAGTTAACTTAGTTATAAAAGGTTAAAAATTTATGCCTAAAAAACTGTTGCAACTTCTCTTATCCTCTGTACTATTACTCCAATTAAGTGGTTGTGGGTATAAACCAAGCGCAAAGTTCGCGAGAGAAGTCGTTGGTCAAAGAATAAGTACGACAGTTGTTATCTCATCAGAAGATCCTGAAAACACCGTTCTTGTAAAAGATGCAGTCGATAAGGCAATTATTACAGTATTTCATGCTTCTTTAAGTGATAAAGAACATGCGGATACAAATTTAGTTTTGAGTATTGGCACTCCATCGTATGCACCTATTGAGTATAATGACAATGGTTTCATTATATCTTTTCGCGCTACAATAATATTAAGTATTATGAGAGAGACTAAAGACATAAAAAAGAGATATACAACTCGTGGGACATATGACTTTTCAGTTGTTCCAAATGCAGTTTTAACTGATCAAGAAAGATTTGATGCTATAAAATTTAGTTCACTTAAGGCTATTCAATCTTTCATTGCAGTTGTTTCAACTGAGGGCGTTAATAGAAAATAAGGGGTTTTAGGTGACGGTACAAAATATAATTAATAATGCAGTAAAAAGATTAAAGTTAGAGGGTAAGATTATGACCCCTGATTTTTACGCAGAAGCTTTTTGTAGAGAAGCATCTCGCGCTAAGATTAGCGTAGAAGATTGTAATCATGTAAGTAAGTTTACTAAAACATTAAATAAAGAATTTCAAAAAGATATACAAAACTATCATATTACGACTATGCATGAGTTTGTACGATTTATCGTTTCTAAACTCAATAGAACAAACCCCTCTCAATGTACCGATACGCTAGAATCTCAGAATTTACTCGCAAAAAGAATCCTACAGGTAGTCGAAGTTCTTCATAATAAAGAAGCAAGTGAGCTAGCAAGAAATACCATTGAGATTATTGCTCTTGGCTCACAACCAGATCAGTTAGACGCCTTTAGACAAAGATGGGTAAATTTTTTAACTACTTATGACGATACATTTTTAAAAAAACTTGATAGTTATGGTGATATTGATACTAAAGACTTGAAACGTAGTGTTGAGAACCTTCAAGTAAATAACTCTTTAGTAGATAGTCCACATTTAGATTTAGAAAAAATATCTAAACTTCTTATTTCCTCATTTGTCCCTTCGATTGCTTCAAGTGTGAATGATACTATCGCAAATTTAAGTGAAAAAATACGAAAAAATCCATCTCTTCTTGAGAGTATGAGTGTTGAAAAAGAGATACGCTCCGCGATATCACTTAGAATAGCACTTGATAAAGACAGCGTTAAGGAGATGGTAGAATCTATAGATGGAGTTTTAGATAAGTTATCTCTTCGTTTAATAGATATGATTGAACATTCAGACAGTTCCACAGTGGAAATTCAAGCTATAAAAAAAGAGTTAGAATCGTACTCTGAGGGAAGTACTGGAAACTTTAAAATAGCGCACAAAAAACTATATACTATTGCTATAGCTTTAGAAGAAAATACACAACTTTTAAGTAAAGATTTAAAGGACCATAGTGGAGAAGTTCAAGCACTTTCTGTAAAGATCAAGCGTTTAGAAGGTGAGCTAGAGGCTTCAAGGGAAGAGTCACAAGTAGACTTCTTAACAAAACTTTATAATAGGCGAGCACTAGATGAGTTAATGAATGTTAAAGAGGCGGAGTTTGAGCGCTATGAACATGACTTTACTATAGTGATGTTTGACCTCGATAAGTTTAAAAATATAAATGATACCTATGGACATAATGCAGGTGACGCTGTTCTCGCAGCCTTTGCAAAAATTTTAAAGAAAGAGTGTAGAACTGTTGATGTAGTTGGACGATTTGGTGGGGAAGAATTTTTAGCAATATTAAGCGAAACCGATATAAACGGGGGAGTTGTCTTTGCCCAAAAGGTTCGTAAACATGTCCAAAAGGCACGTTTTATTTACGGTGGAGAGCGAATAAATGTGACTGTGAGCTGTGGTGTTAGCAATAGACACTCAAATCTCTCACTTGCGACAACCATTAAATCAGCTGACGAATCACTTTTTAAGGCCAAAGAAGGTGGTAGAAATAGGGTTGAGTATAAAAAATAGTGTTAGAAACTTTTTTAGATAAAAAACCTCTTTATTATGATGAAATTGATTATTCTCGTATGCCCCGAGTCTATTCTACAGTAAAATCAAAGTTAAAACTTCCAAAAATTATTCATCTCGTGGGAACTAATGGGAAAGGCACAACAGGTCGTTTCTTAGCGCAAGCGCTAGACTCTCTTTGCTTTAATATTGGACACTATACTTCTCCCCATATTTTAGAATTTAACGAAAGGATCTGGCTTAATGGCTCAAATGTCGATACTGCTCTTTTAAATGAGAAACATCAAGACTTATTGAAACTTCTGTCCAATGAGGATGCTAATTCTCTTAGCTATTTTGAATATACGACACTTCTAGCAATCTTGATATTTCAGGGTTGTGATTACGTTGTTTTAGAGGCTGGTTTAGGTGGAGAACATGACGCAACAGCTGTTTTTGAGAATATTTTAACATTAGTTACTCCCATCGATAAAGACCATGAATCCTTTTTAGGCGATACTATAGAAAAAATAGCTACAACAAAAATGAATGCTGTCCAACAATATGCGATCATTGCTTCTCAACCAAATAAAGAAGTGTATGATATTGCAAAACAGATAGAGAAAAAAAATAGCGTATCTATAAAAAAAGTCGATAGTTTTATTGATGAAGATGATGTAAAAAAGATACAAAAGGTAAGAGAAGATAACAGTCTAGAGAAGTACTTAGTTGATAATCTCAGCTTGAGTATTGCCGCTTTGAAATTTTTGGGTATAGAATATTCGAGTGATAATTTTATTAAGAGTAGACTTTTTGGAAGATTGACACAGTTTAGACCTAATATAATCATTGATGTTGGGCATAATGTGCTTGCAGCCAAATCGATTTATGAGAGTTTAAAAGAATCTAAATATACTTTAGTATATAATAGTTACAAAGACAAAAATTATGAAGAAATTCTAAGAATATTAAAGCCTATTATCGTAGACGTTGAACTGATTGAGATAGAGGATCAAAGGATTGAATCCTCAGAAATTATGGAAAAAACACTCCAAGAGATAGGTTTAAAATATAGCGGTTTTGTAAAGATTCAAGAGAATAAGAGCTATCTTGTTTTTGGTTCATTTAGTGTGATCGAGACGTTTTTAAAGGGATATATTGGATAATCATTTTACAGTTACCATACATGACGTTAATGGCGTAAAACAATTTAATGTGCACTCATTTGTTAAAAAAGCATTTCTCTACCTTTTTGGTTTTATCATAATTTTCGTCTTTTTAGGCATGGGCACAATACTGTATCTTAACGGTAGTGTAGATAGTATCGAGTTAAAACGCCATAATGCGGAAATAGCATATAAAGATATAGAGAATAAAAATAAAAAACTTCAAGAGAGTATGCAACTGACGAATGATACGCTTGTCACAAAGAAAAAAGAGTTAGACGAACTTTCAGACTCTCTTTCGGAGATAGAAACACTTATAGGTCTTAAACCTGACGAAGAAACAAGCATTCAAGAAAGAGTAATCGCCACAAAGATTGATTCGCAGCATAGAGCTATTCTTTTACAGCTCATTCCAAATGGTTCACCAATAGCTTATAGGGGTGTAACAAGTAAGTATGGTTATCGTATACACCCTACATTAAAGAGAAAAGAGTTCCATCATGGAACAGATATGAAAGCGAGTATGAAAACACCAGTCTATGCACCAGCGGATGGTATAGTAGAATATGCAGGACATCATAAAAAAAGTGGATTTGGACGACTGGTGATTCTTGAACATTCTTATGGATTTAAAACGTACTTCGGACATTTAAACAAAGTTGTGATAAAATCGGGTAAATTTGTAAAAAAGGGGACACTGATAGCCTATACGGGTAGCTCAGGACTTAGTAATGGGCCCCATTTACATTATGAGATACGATTTATTCATAGAAATCTAAATCCATTTTTCTTTATAAAATGGACGCAGCAAAACTACACAGATATATTTCAAAAGGAGAAAAAAGTACCATGGCAATCTTTAATAATGGCGACAGCACACCTGAGGCTATCCCAACAAATTCAAACACCACTATTATCACCGCAGGTGCTAAGCTTAAAGGAGAACTAGAGCTCTCTTGTAACCTTTACGTAGATGGAGAACTTGATGGAACTATTCAGTCTACAAAAGAGGTAAATATTGGTAAAAATGGTTCTGTAAAAGGTACTATTAATACGGATAAATTAATAGTTAAAGGGTATATGGAAGGCAGTATTAACGCTAACAGAGTCGAGATAAAAGCAGCTGGACATGTGAGAGGAGAGATATGTTCAGCTGAACTTATCATTGAATCTAAAGGTGTTTTTGAGGGTAAGTCAATTGTAAAAGGTTCAACATCTAAAGAAGCAAGTAAACCTTTAGAAAATAAAACTACAATTAAAACAGCAGAGTAATGTCTCAAACATCTTTATTTAATTATTATAAAACAGGGAGCTCTTTTGATTTAGAGCTGCTTATATGCGAAGACGAGAAAGAAGCGCTCTCTTTAGAAAGCGTAGCTCATTTCTTTAAACGCGAAGTTATTGTATTTCCAGATTTTCGTCCAAGTTTTGGGGATGATCTTCGTACTTATAAAGAAGAACTTCATGAGTTGTTTTTCTCTCTTAGAAAATATTATCATGCGAAGAAAAAACCTCTCATAATATCACCACTTAAGACACTTCTTTTCCCACTTCCAAAAGTGGAACTTTTAGATTCTATAAAAATTGAATTTGGCGAGACTATTAATCTCACCGAGTTTAAAGAAAAGATGCTTTTTTGGGGCTATACTTTTGTAGATATGGTACAAGTGGAAGGAGAGATATCTCATCGTGGAGATATCTTAGATATTTTTATTCCCTCATCGCAAAATCCCTATAGAATTTCACTATTTGATAATGAAATAGAACAGATTAAAGAGTTTGAACTAGAATCACAAAGAACATTAGGCGATGAGTTGGACTCTATTGAAGTGAGAAGTGCGTTTTACTCTTTTGATGAGGATACTTTTAATGAAGTAAACGCTCAGATTCAAAAGAGTGATTTTGATACACTCATTAAAGATGTTTCTTCTTTAGGTTTTTGGTTTTTAGGGGATAAGGCCCAAAGCTTTTTAGAAAACAAACAAGTAAGACTCTCTAGAAACTTAGACGACATCTTAAAAGATGCCTACGGTATCAATGAACCTGTTATTTCACGAGAAAAATTTGACATAGAAATACTAGAAGAGAATGATGATATAAAAGAATTAGTTGTAGCAAATGCAGAGCAACTTCTTAACGTACATAGAAATAAAAAAATAACTATCATAGCGGCAAACGCAGCGACAATTAAACATGCGGGTATTTATAATACTGAGGGTATTACAAAAATAACAGCTGGGTACATACTCAACATTATTACTCCAGACGAAATCATTATATCTCTAAACAAGGCCGATAAAAAACGCCGTCGTCGTAAAAGTTCGATACTTTTAGATGATTTAAAAACAGGTGATTATATTGTTCATGAAGATTACGGCGTTGGAATTTTTGAGAAGATTGAGCAGACTGAGATTCTTGGTGGAATCAAAGA
>CAWUTM010000061.1:0-6732 GCA_963925755.1 uncultured Sulfurimonas sp.
TTATTTGCTTCATTCTTCATTTAATTCCTACTAATATTTATCGCTGAGCAAGTATAGGGCTTTTAAAGGTGCACTTTAATAAAATAGCATAAAAGATAGAGGAATATAGATGAACATTAGTTTTTCGCATTTAGATATATATAAAGAATCCCAAATTGTCCCCTATTTAGAGGGTGAGTCTGGGATAGGTAAGACATCGATTATAGAGCAGTATGCTGCGTCAAAAGAAATGGATTGTATCATTATGGGAGTGGCTTCCTTAGATCATATAGAGTTTTACGGTAGGACAGTTTCAACAGATATTGTAGCAGGCTTTAATGATCAAAAATTTACGGTATTTAAGAAGTCTATACCTAACTGGGTATCAACAATACTTCAAAATGATAAAAACAATAAAGAAACGCTTCTTTTTATAGATGAGCTCAATCGAGCAGAGCCACAAAATCTTCAAAGTTTAATGAACCTAATACTTAAAAAAGAGTTTGGATCTGATAGCATAAAATTACCAGAGTCTTTGTTTATTGTCTGTGCGGGCAATCCCATAGATGACGGTAGTTACCTTGTTGAGTCACTTGATAAGGCTATGCTAAGTCGAATGGCCATAGTAAAGGTTAAAGCTACGCTTGAGTCATGGAAAAAGAGTTATGCTCTAATGCACGATAAGAAAAACAGTAGACAAAGGGTTCACCCCTTAATCATTAGCTACCTTGATAATAATCGTTCTGACTTTTTACTTCAAAGCAATGAAGATGATATGAGTGATCCAGGAATGGATCCAAGAAGATGGGATATGATTTCTAGACTACTGTATTCTTATGAAAAAAATACTACAAGTGATAATAACTTACTAAGCCTTTTATCTACCCTGTCTAGTAAAGAAGTTACACCTAAACTTGTTAACTATCTTAAGAGCTCTAAAGTTTTGGTTTTTAGCAAAATTCAAAAGCAACTTGCAGATTTTTTGGACTTACATAAAGAAAAAGACTTCAAGGCATATTTAGTAGATGAAAAGAATGATACTTCTCATTATGATGAACTTATAGAGTCAATACAATCCCAATTGGATCGTGCTCAACCCGTAACTCAGATGAATATTCTTAGCTCTTGCTTCTATGCTGTAGAAGCTAAGAGCGTAAGCGATGATATATTTGCAATTATGCTTAATGTAAGTTCTGAAGAACACATTATGTCAATAAAAATTGGTATTGATGAGGCTCAAAACTATATAGATAAGGTAGATGAAAAATATAGCTTAGGTGTCAATGAAAAAGTATCTAATGGTTTGGTAAAACATATAAATAAAACCAATCCCTATGTAGCAGACCTCCTTCGAGGGCAATAATATGACACCATCTTACCTTCATGAAAATCTCATGCAAGCGTGTGAAAATGCCAATATAGACGAGGTCAAACGGTGGCTAGCTCTTGGTGCTGACGTAAACTTAAATATACACCTTCCTAAGAATGCCTTAGATACAGCCGTACAAACAGGTAATCATCAAATTATTAATCTACTGTTAGAGTCTGACGCTACAATAAAAGAGTATGTGCTTCAAAAAGCCATAGAAAAAGACAAAAAATATTTACATCTTTTAATTCCAAACTTTGAAGCGTGTAAGGATAAAAAACTTCTTACAGGGATGCTTCTAGCCGCCATTAATACAGGTGATTTAGACCTCGCAAAGCAAGCAATTGAGCAAGGTGTAAAACCAGCTTCATTGTTTTTATATGCTATTTTAAAAATTGCTAGTGTAGAAGTATTACAATTGTTAATTGAAAATGGTTTTAATATACATGCGGATACAAACAAAATTTTAACCGAATGGATGGGTTCATCTGCAATAAACTCGCATGAAGAGAAAAGGAATAAAAGACATGATCTATTACAATTTATCATTGAGTATTATCTAGAAAGACCCAACTCTATAGAAGGATTTAAATCTTGGAATCAATCTGACAAATCACGTTTGTTTAGAATGGGATTAGACACTAATAATTTGAACATGATGAAATTTTCGGTTTTGACAGGGGTAAACAAGAATGAATCGCTTAATTCTGTACTCAGTCGATATTACTCAAAAATACAAGACAATAATAATACTCAGTCTACAAACTACGAGATAATCGAATATATTTTAAACTCAAATATAATATTCAATAAGGTGATCATTGCAAACGCAGTATGTTTTAACTATACTAAAATTTTGAGTGCTCTAAGCCATATGGATGATTTAGAATATGCTTATGAAATAGCCTATAGCTATGAAAATGACTCCTTGCAAAAGTATTTTATTAACAAAGGTGTTTCTATACAAGCACAACACTTTACTAAAATGAAAGTTGCTGCCACCAAAGGCAATCTTAAAGACTTGCGACAAGCCGTTAATAATGGTGCTAATCTAAATGTATTGGGTACTGATGTTATTGTTGAAATCATAAATGAAAATCACGTAGAAATACTAAAATATCTTCATGCCTCAGGTACAGAGTTTAACGGGTCGTATAATGACCACCTAAATAAGGCAATGAATACTCACAATGCGTATGAAAGCATAAGCTATCTCATAGAATTAGGTCTTGATATAACCAGTATAGGAAACATACCACGAGATTACAAAAGAGAAAACCCCTCCTTTTTTGATATGTGGGAAAAACAATTTAGAAATATCTTTCATTACACTATTTATTTAGCAAAAGAAGTTTACCCAAGGCGAGAAGGCAAAAAAAAAGAAGACGTCTTAGCAAAAATTGCAGAGTTTTCAACACTGCCTTATGTTATCAAAATGTCTGAGGCTGCATCACTTGAACAGTAATCAAGACTACCTCTTCTCTATGAAAACCATTGAGTCTATCATTGCTAATCCTGATAGTAGTTGGAAAACAGTATTTAAAGAGATGATTATTTCTATGATAGCTTCTAATACAAATGAGTTGCTTTGGTATGCAAATTTTCTAAGCAGGTGTGAATATGAATTTCACTTTGATGAATCATTTGTTTCATCTGTTTATTTTAATGGGAAAAATTTTGTTATTGTCGTAAATCCAGTGATACTTGGAGTCATTCATAAAGACCAAATTATTGCCATACTTAAACATAGTGCGGGACATATAATTAACCATCACTTTGCTCGAGGAAACTACGACAACAGCATAAATAAAGAAGTGATTGAAACAGCAAAAGATATAGTGATTAATGGATGTAGAGAGGTTCCTTATATTAAAGACTTACCTCGTACTGGTAGCTATAAAGATTCGCCTATTGCAGCACTTTTTTATCAGTCCCTTTTTCAAAAGTACCGAATCGAAACTTATGAGGTTGGTAGAGAGTTTGAATATTATGTAGAGCTAATACAAGAAGCTTTAAAAGAAGGTTCTTGTAAAGAAGCACAAGACAATAATGAATCATCTAACAATGACTTAGATAATAGCTCTGATGATGAGATAGATATTCCATCAGATACTTCACAGGACAAAGATGAAAAGAGTGAATCATCTGAAAAAAATGATGAGATAAGTACAGAGTCAAAATCTTTATCTGCTAAAACCTTAGAAGCCTTAAAAAATGGTGAGTGTAAGATGGATAACCATGAGTATGGTCAACAGCTTCAAGAAGCTGTGGAACTTAATGATAATGTATTAAACTCTTTCATGGATAGCACATTAAATGAGATGATACATGATTCAACAGACTTTGCAAGAGGTTTTACACCTGGTCTTGCAACTGGGGCACTAAGTAAAATCCAAAAAAGGAACTCACACAAAGATTGGAAAAAGATACTTAACAAAAAGATGCGAAACTCCTTAAATAATTCTATACGGTACAGAGAACCAAATAAGTCGAGACAACATCCCATTTTCCAAGATGATTTAGACTTGTATGGATACAGCCACACAAAGAAACCTAAACTAGCCGTTGTACTTGATGTGTCAGGTTCTGTTGATGACAAACTTCTTAGTTCTTTGATATCTGAAGTCCAAGCCATCCAGAGAAGATATTCTATTAATAGTGTTACCCTAGTGCAAGTTGACGCCGAGATAAAAAGCATAGAAAAGTTTGGATTTCGAGACAAGTTCATAAAGAGACAAGGTAGTGGTGGAACCATAATGGAACCAGGCTTTATGGCCTTATTAGAACAATCAAGTCGTGATATACCTGATATGATAATATGTGCTACAGATGGAGATATAGAAAAAAGTTTTGAACACGTTAAAATCCCAAATAAAGTACAGGTAATTTGGCTTATTGAGGAAAAAGGCAGATTATTGTTTGATGTAAGTAAATATCCAAAACAGCAGATGCATGTTATTAAGTTTTCTGTGTAAGACAAAAACAATGCGTCAAATCATACGCTGATTAAGAATAAAGGGATTAGGTGATTACTATTCTTGTTATCAGTTTGTAAGAAAAGTAGTCAAATGGGGTCAAGTCCTAAAGTAAAAGTTATAGTTATCGCTTGACCCCGATATTCAGATATACTCCGTTTACAGATGAAGGATAGACTATGGCTTATATAGATTTAACAACTAAAAATTTTAATGAAGTTCTGGATAATAACGAAATCGTGATAATTGACTTTTGGGCAGAATGGTGTGGACCTTGTCAAAAGTTTGCCCCGATATTTGAAAAGTCATCAGAGTATTACTCGGACGTAGTTTTTGCTAAAATTGATACAGAGGATCAGTCTGTTATCGCCAAACATTATGGGGTTATCTCAGTTCCTACTGTAATGATTATGAGAGATGGTATTATTGTTATTAATCATGAAGGAACTTTGACAGAGGCCACGATTTATGAACTTATTACGCATGTTAAGTGTCTTGATATGGATAAGGAACGTGAAGATTTAAATAACAATGAAGAATGAGAGAAATAAATTTAGGTGTCAAAAATTAAAGGGGACAGGCTACTTTAATGTCTATTGTAATGATTAGGAACTTCTTTTAAAGAAAGTAGCCTGTCCACTTTATTATAAAATCGGATCAAACCCCTAAAGTGGTAAAGGTACGTTATCTTCTATTTTTATATCATCAGAGATGATAAACAATGGAGTAGTATGTATCGCAAGCATAGTCGTAGCACGACCTATAGCAAAGCCATATCTCTCATTCTCATAAATAATAGCAATACCACTCATCATATCCATATCTCTTATATTTGGAAGACGAAGCACTCATATTAGTTTTCCGTGTTCCAAAAAATGTTCAAAAAGTAAAAACTGCAAAGTTCCACAAACTTTATGGGATTTTGGAACCATAATCTAAAATAATTCCTTATCAAAAATTACCATGAAAAATACAATAGTAACTGCCTATATACTGCCAAAACTATAATCAAACACTAAATAATCTAAGTCAAACTATTGTATACTAACACTTTGGTACGGGTACATAAGAAGTATATCCACTGCCGTGTGGTTACCAGGTCAAAACCAATACCGCGAAATCTCTTCTATCTCAAACACAAGAGACTTCCAAGCAAGAAGAGCAAAAATCCGTTATAAAGATGGAAAGAAAAATAGCTTCGTCAATACGTTAAACGGTAGTTCTCTTGCTGTTGGTAGAACACTTGTAGCTATAATGGAAAACAATCAAAACGAAGATGGAAGTATAGATATTCCAGAAGTACTTAAGCCTTATTTAGGGATGTAATCCACTCTTTTTCTAGCGAATAGGCAGATTGAACTGCCTATTCGCTGCCACTCTTTCTTGCCTACTTTTTACTTTCAAATACTATAAAACCATCTATTTACACTGCTTCATAGTCAGAATTTTTTTTATTTTAAGATGGTCGATCTTTTGCCATTTCTATTAGTAAAATATGTACATTTTGCGAGGCAACTATATTAAAATCTTCATCAACCACTGTAGCTGCATCACCAGCTTTAAACAAAATACCATTTATATCTGCTTCTCCCTCCATAATTTTGGCATAAAGTTGTCTATTTGTTTCTAATGCAAAGGTAAGACTTTTGCCTTTATCAACTTCACTCACATATATATTTGCATCTTGATAAATAGGAATGGCTGCATCATTACCCATTAAATGTAACCATTTGTTGTGGCGTTCTTTAGATTCAAATATTTTTGAACCATATCTTGGTTCTAAACCATTTTCTTGGGGAAGTATCCATGTTTGTATGAAATGTACTTCCTCATCTCCCTCATTTTTTTCCGAGTGTACAATGCCTGTTCCCGCACTTAGGTACTGTACTGCACCACGTCCCAAGCTCTCTTTATTTCCCATACTATCTTGATGTGTTAATTCGCCATTTATTACATATGTGATTATTTCCATATCTTTGTGAGGGTGAGCACCAAAGCCAGTATATGGGGAGATACGGTCATCATTCATAACACGTAAGGTACCGTAGTGCATGTTGTTTTTATCCTGATACTCCGCAAATGAGAAATGAAACTTACTCTTAAGCCAACCATGCTCAGCTAAGTAAAGTGAGTCATTACTGATATGATTCATCATAAGTAAGTATCCTTCAATGTAAAATTATATTTTAGTATACCTATAAATGGAAAACAATCAAAACGAAGATGGAAGCATAGACATTCCAGAAGTTTTAAACCTTATTTGGGGATGTAATCCACTCTTTTTCTAGCGAATAGGCAGATTGAACTGCCTATATGCTGCCACTATTGAATGAGGTTTCGTAGTGGGTTTTAGGGGAAAAATAATTTATTTCACTCTTCCCATTCTTTTCCTTCTTCTTTAATTGGTTG
>CAWUTM010000062.1:0-8549 GCA_963925755.1 uncultured Sulfurimonas sp.
AAATTGTATTTTTCTTCAAGCATCTCTACCAATATGGCTACATTTGTACTTTCATCATCTACTATTAAAATATTGTGTTTTTTCATCTTAATCCGCCAATTGTCTAGAAATATTACCAATCATTCTATCTGCTTTTTTATATTTATAACCAAGAAGATAGGAAGAGAGTTCTTTTATTATCTTTTTTTCTACATGTAAAGCCAAAATCTCTTCTAAGAATGATATCTTGTCTTGAGTAAAAGCTCTGAAATGTTTTATATTTTCAGACACCTCTTGCAAATGTTCTAGCACATACTCTTTTTTATACTCTTTAACAGAAGCTTTGCTAGAGCATAAATCTAATTGAATTCGCAGATTTTCAACTGTCTCTTTGAGAAGCTCAATAAGTTTTGATGTCAGCTCTTTTTTTATTTGTAACTCTGGTGTCTCATATATCTTTTTTGAGAGTTCGTATACCTCTGCGAGTGAAATATTGCCACTCACCCCTTTGAGTGTGTGCAAAGCTCTGCTAAACGCATCTGTTTCTCTTTTAGAGAGATCAAATATTTGCTGTGGGTCTTGATACTCTTCACAAAAGTCTGTAAGAATCCGTTGAATTACTTTTGGTTTATCTCCGATTTTATGTTTGAACTCTTCTACATCTACGCCATAAAACTCTATTTTAGAATCGGCATGTGGAACTACTTCCTCTTTCTTTTTAAAAACTTGTTTATTTGATTTTTTTGGTTTTATAAATTCAAGCAGAGTACGAATCAACTCATACTCATCGATAGGTTTTGCCAAGTGTGCAGACATTTCAGCTTCACTTGTTTTTACTATATCCTCTTGCATGACAGCAGCACTCAGTGCAATTATGGGGATATTTTTATTGATTTGTTTGATTTGCTTACTGGCTTCAAATCCATCCATAACTGGCATTTGAAGATCCATTAAAACAAGGTCATAGTTATTGCCAGCTTCTATCATCTCAACCGCTTTTAGACCGTTATTGGCTACTTCAACAGTTAAATTCAAATTTTCTAACATTCCAATGGCAACGGTTTGATTGATCTTGTTATCTTCTACTAGCAGTATCCGTGCACTTTTGATTGAATTAGTATTTAATTTTGGTGTCTCTGATTTTACAACTAATGTATTTTTTTTGTTATCGGTAGCTTTTTTAAAAGCGACTTTAAAGATAAATGTGCTTCCCTCACCCTCTTTGCTCTCAACCCATATTTCACCGCTCATCATTTGAACAAGATGCTTAGATATAGAAAGCCCAAGTCCTGTTCCTCCATATTGGCGTGTTATTGAACTGTCTGCTTGAGTAAACTTTTGAAAGAGATGTTTTTGGACTTCTTTACTCATCCCTATACCGCTATCTTTTATGAAGAACTGTAATTTTTTATAGTGTTCGTCCTCATGTATCGATTCAACTCTTATATCAATAGAACCATGTTCAGTAAACTTAATGGCATTGCCTACGATGTTTGTGAGTATCTGAGTTAAACGAAGTGCATCGCCGACAAGAGTCAGCTGACAATCACCCTCTATATTTAGCAACAACCCTTTTTTATTTGCTTGATATTCAAACAGATCTTTTATATTGCTCATGACATGTCCAAGGTCAAAGACACGATGTTCTAAATCAAGCTTTCCTACCTCTATTTTAGAATAATCAAGTATGTCATTAATAATATGCAACAGTACTTTTGAAGAGGTTCTTGCTTTTTCAAGGTAGTCTCTTTGTTTCTCATCAAGGTTTGTTTTTAAGACTAGCTCAGTTAAACCTAAAACACCACTCAATGGTGTTCTTATCTCATGCGACATATTTGCTAAAAATTCTGATTTTGCTCTATTTGCTTTTTCGGCTTCTTCTTTGGCATGTGCGAGTCCATCTTCTACTGCTCTACGCGCGGTAATGTCTTCGATAGCCAATAAGATGATCCGTGCTCTTCCGCTGGTTTGTTCAATCTGACGGGCATTTAAAAGCATGATGCGTCTGCCGATAGTGGCAAAGTCGTGCTCAACCTCATAGTCTTGAAATGTGGTCTTTTGGGGAAGGATTTTTTCAAGAAGTTCACGCAGTTTTGGGATATCCCATTGTTTATTACCTAAATCATAGATGAGCTGTCCAACGGTATCTTCTGGCTTCACCTTGAAAAATTCATAGAAGGAACGGCTAACAGTAACCACTCTCAGGTCTTGATCCAGAACTATGAGAGGCTCTCGCAGCGTGTTGATAATACTCTCTGCGTAATCAATTGGTTTTTCTTTACTTTTGTTTAATGACATACTAGGTCTCCATATTTATAATGATGAGTGAGTTAAATATTTAAATTTTAAAGATTTTTTATATACTAATAAATATCACACATAATAGCTAATTGTTGTAAAATTTTATATTTAAGCCCTTAAAATAGGGCTATATGAAGAATGAACTAACTAATCCAATAAGTCCACCAAAAATACCACCCCATACAACTAACCATGTAAGATGCTCTTTTATTAGTTTTTGAACCATCTCTTTTACAAGTTGTGGTGTTAACTCGTTTAAACGCGAGTCTATTACGCTTTCTATGGAACTCATAATATCATCATTAATTGAGGACTCTTTAAGATGGCTTGTCAGCGTTTGGTTAAAAGATTCAGAGTTTACTATTGCAATAACTGCTGTTTTCATCTTTTTTGAGAATGGTTCACGAAGCGCGTCAAGAGCTGACTCTCCTCCAAACATGCCTAACATTCCGCCAAAAGACGACTCCATTACGGTTTTGCTTAACGCGTCAAACGCAGGGCTAAAGTCTGTCTCTTCTATGATGGGTTCTAGGTCTATCTTTTTTTCTTCTTTTTGTAAGAAATTTTCAAGCTGCTCAGATGTGAAAAATTCATTCATCATTAGGTTTTTTATAGCTTCTTTAAACGCTTCAAAACGCAAGGGAATAACGCCACTTCCATAAAGAAAAGGTACTTTTTCAAAAAGCATGTGTATAGCGAGTTGATTTGTTAATGCGCCAGAGAGCGCAAAAAGTCCTGTAAAAAGTAAAGCATTCTTAAACTCAATCAGAACAAAAGAGAGTCCAATGAGTATAAACGCGATGAGATTAGTGATAAAGCTTTTATTTAATGTCATATTTTTCCTTTTAAAAGTAAAATTATATACTAAAACTGTATCATTAGAGAAACTAAATATAGAAATATAATGAAACAAGGGTATTGCAAATCAGATGATTAAAATTTTAGAATATTTTATAAAAAACAAAAGACTCAATTACGCTCTTTTGATTTTCTTGGTATATATGGGTGTCAACGCGTATATTTCGATTCCTAAAGAGCTTTTTCCAACCGTAGAACTTGAGAAAGTGAGCATTCAAGGTGTCTACTCTGGAGCGAGTGCGGCAAATATGGATAAGATGGCCGTTAGGGAAATCGAAGACGGCGTTAGTAACATAAGTGGAATAGAGAAGACTGAAACGACCATCGCTCCCGGCGTGTTTACAATGATTCTCACGCTTAATGAAAACGCGAACAAAGTGAGCATTTTAAATAATGTAAAAGACGCCATATCACTCTCAAAGCAGTACCTCCCCTCTGACATGAACGAACCTACGGCTACGGTTATCCAGAGGAATAGAGCGCTTATAAAACTCTCCGTTTCTTCGGATGTTTTAGATAGAGGAGCTCTTACCGAAGTCGCAAAAGAGTTAAAGTCAAAACTCTCAAAAATTGAAAATATTAGTGAAGTATCCATAAGAGGCGACTCAAACCAAGAGGTCACCATAAACATAAACTCTCAAGCGATAATGGCTTATGGTTTAAATCCTTCTAGCATCATTAAAGCGATATCTAATCTATCGTACACCTTTCCCATAGGAAACATAGAGCAAAAAGGGAATTTCGCTTTTGTGTCCACCGTAAATGGAAAAACGGACGTAAAGGATTGGGAGGAGAGCATACTCGAAGTCGATTCAAAGTACATAAGATTAGGAGACTTGGCAAAAGTTGAGCTTCATTATCCACAAACAACGACATTGGCCACTTTTAACAACAACTCTACGCTTACTTTGGTCATTTCAAAAAGCGAAGAGGGCAACTCGATGGATCTTTCCAAAGAGCTCCGAGCTTACGTTCAAAAAATTTCCAAAAATTATGATGGCGTCATATTTAACTTTTATCAAGATGGATCAAAACCCATAGAGAACAGGTTGAACACGGTTATCTCAAACCTTATGCTTGGACTCGTTCTCGTTTTTTTATCTTTGTACATTCTCATAAATCTTCGCATCGCGTTTATAGTCTCACTTGGAATTCCTTTTTCATTCATACTAGGCCTTCTGTTTATTTACTATATGGGTTACTCGATAAACTTAGTGTCTCTGCTAGGCGCTTTGATAGTCATCGGTATAGTGGTGGACGACGCGATAGTCGTAGGTGAAAACATACAACGCCATATTGACGAGGGGATGAATGCGAAAGAGGCCTCCATCTTAGGTGTCAAAGAGATGATGCTGCCGGTCACTCTCGCGACGCTAACTACAGCCGCCGCGTTTTTACCAATGTTTTTGATGAAGGGAGAGATTTCCCTATTTTTGATTTTAGTTCCCATAGTCGTGGTTATGATTCTTTTAGGTTCATTGATTGAGAGTTTTTTCTTCTTACCCCTACATGCGCAGGAAATTTTGAAAAAGAGCAATAATCTGGTTGACTGGACAAATCTTCAAAACGCGTATGAAAAATTATTGTCTTATAACATTCATTACAAAAAAACTTTTCTAGCGCTGTTTTTAATCCTCATTCCAATATTTACGGTTGTGACCGCTCAGTCAATGAAGTTTCAGTTCTTTCCAGTTTTCGATGGGAATAACCTTTATGTATCAGGAAAACTTGACATAAACACTCCAGTGGAAGAGACCTTTAAAATAACAAAAGAGATAGAAGCGGAGTTGATGAAACACTCCGACGAGTTCTCGATAGTGTCAACCTCTTCAACAAGTGGATATAGACGAAGCCTCTCTGGTGAAACGGAGCACAACAACAACGTATTTTACATTACGATGGAGTTAGCGGATAGAAAAGAGACGAACTTTGTGAGTATGTATCTGAATCCAATTTTGAATTTTAGTTTTGATTTTGCTCAAGAAAACAAGATTAGAGAGAAACAAACATTTGAACTCTCTCCAAGAGCGAGAGAGATCATAGAACCTTTCAGAGACAAGTACGACATAATCGACTTTGGCATCACTGAAGATAGACCAGGACTCATTAGAAGTGACATACAGGTAAACCTCTCGGGTAGCGAAGACTTGGCATTAGAGAAAGCGATAAAAAAACTAGAAGACAAACTTTCAAAAATAGAGGGTGTTTCAAACTTTAGCGATAACATTAAATATGGGAAGCTAGAATACAAAATTAAAATAAACTCTTATGGAGAAAGTCTGGGTCTTAGCGAAGCATCGATATCAAAAGTCTTGAGCGATTATTTCCTCGAACGCAGACAAGCTACGACTTTTAACGTGAATGGAGTTATGGAGATTAAAACGCAAGACGTCGCAAAAGACGATGTTAACACATTGTTTAATTTTAACATTCCCTTTGGCGATGGAAAGTACGTAAAATTAACCGATATCGCTGAGATTCTTAAAATTAGAGACTATGAAAAAATTGATAAACTCAATGGAAACATAGTTAAAACGGTTTTTGCAAAAGTTGACAAGAGAATAATTACCCCTGATGAAGCGTTGAGCGAGCTCGAACCGATTCTTACGGAGATATCTAATCAAGGAATCGAGGTGAATTTACTTGGTGAAAAAGAGAAGAACAAACAGCTCAAAGACGATATGAAGCAGAGTGTCATTTTAGCGATGTTTTTAATTTTTTTGACACTGCTCCTCATCTTCTCAAAAATAAAATACGTTTTGATGGTTATGAGTGTAATCCCTCTTTCAGTTTTAGGGGCTCTTCTTGGACATAAGCTGCTTGGTATACCGCTTACAATGCCTTCTATAATCGGTATTTTGGGTTTAGCTGGAGTCGTTATAAACGATGGAATCATTATGCTGGACTTTTTACATGGAACGCATAATACTAAAGAGTTTTTTCAAAGAGCCAAGCATAGACTACGTCCAATTTTAATAACATCCGTTACAACGTTCTTAGGACTTTTCACTCTTATTTTTTATGCGACGGGTCAAGCCGTTATTTTACAACCAATCGCTATTTCAATTGGTTTTGGTCTTGTGTGGGGGACGGTGTTAAACCTTATATACCTGCCAACGCTCTATGCCATGGTCAATGGGATACAGCCTAGTAAAAAATGAGATATAAAGCGCCCCAAAGTAAAAATACTAGGATGCCTATAATGCTAAACACAATAAATAATCTTAAAAAGAGATGCAAGAGAAACTTGAGGAATGTTGGCATTATTTTTTATAAGGGTATGTTTTCATCTTTAAACCTTTTGTCGCATACTCCATACCACCTTGAATATTTATAACATCATAGTTAAAGTTCTCTGCTAACCATGGGGCAATCATAGAAGTTCTACTACCAACATGACAGATGATTGCAAATTGCTTTGTGACATCAACTTTTTCTTGCAGTTCTTTTAAAAATTTGTTTATCTCAGGCTTACCTTGTTCATTAAAAAACATTATGGGAATAGCACCTTTAAGTAGGCCCATTTCTTTCCACTCAGAAGGTGTTCTTACATCGACTATAGCAATGTCAGAATCTAAAAGTTCTTGTGTCATATATGAATCTTTTGCCTCAGCAAAAAGTGATAGTGTTAATAGAGTAAGAAGTAGAATTGTTTTTTTCAAAGTTATTTCCAAAAGTTATTTGAGCCCATTTAAGAACTCTCTTGTATAATTATATCTATAAATAAATAATAGGGTAACAATGGCAGCATCACAAAAAGCGATAGATAATGCAAATAGATTACGTTACATACGAGCACTTGAGAGATTTCACAAAGGTATGATCTCCTATCTACTAAATACTCCAGAGCTAACAAGTAAAGGTTTTAACAAAAAGATAGAAAGTAGTGTAAAACTACTTAAACGTATTGATGAGATTGACCTTTATAAGGGTGAATTAAAAGACTTGCAAACCCTTGTCAAAAAAATGATAAGCTATAAAGACTCCCAAGAAGACGTAGAGAACATCAAAGAAGAACTTCTTCATAGTTCAAACCAACTTGATAAAGATAAAAATGCCAAAAGATATAAAAAAGATAAACATTCAAACGCTATGTTTGATGAGTGGGACTAAGTCTAATAATGGCTAGGGTATTACTCGTAGAGGATGACTTAATACTCTCAGAAACACTTGTTGAATTACTAGAAGCCGAGGGCTACGAAGTTAGTTTGGCCACTACCGGAAACAAAGCATTAGAAGTAACGTACGAAAATAGTTTTGAGTTAATGCTCTTTGATGTGAATATTCCTGATTTGAATGGATTTGAATTATTAAAAAATCTTAGAGAAGCGGATAACACAACTCCTTGTATATTTTTAACTTCACTCAATGACATAGCTTCTTTATCTCGTGGGTTTGAAGTAGGGGCGGATGATTACCTGAAAAAGCCTTTTGATTTTGATGAGCTTTTGGTTAGGATGCAAGCATTACTTAGAAAATCATTTGCGTCAAAAGAGAATGAAGTCCACTATAAAGACCTTCTTTATAAGATAAAAACAAATGAACTTTTTAAAGACGAAAAACTAATACTTTTAGCGCCTCAGGAACAAAAACTACTTGCATTCTTTTTCAAGCATATGAACGAGACTATCACGAAGTATGATTTACTCTATGAGTTAGATGGGGTAAACGAGTCTAGTGAAGGAGCCCTCCGCGTTTACATGACTAAACTAAGAAAAACAGGTTTAGAGATTCAGACCATAAAAGGCATAGGATACAGACTTGTTAAATCATGAAAAGAAAGCTTTTTGGAAGTTTTTTAGTATCTATTTTGGAAGCGTAGCCTCTCTCATTTTAGTCGCAGGCTTTTTTTACTACATGGAACAAGAAAAAGCGCTCATTAAAAAAGAACATTTTTCGATGATAGAATATACTAGACAACTTAAGATGAAACAAAATCCAGTAAGCGAACATATTACTCATCAGATAAAAGAGATAGAGATAAAAAATTTCAATATGAGTAATTTCACTATAAAAGAAAATGAATTTTTAAAGTATATGCCTTATAGCTGGGAAGGTGGATATATTTTAGTTACTAAAGATAAAACGGATTACTTAGAGAAGCTTTTAAGCGTTACATTGTATATTGTTTTTGTTCAAGTCACTCTACTGTTACTCTTCGCGGTACTTAGTTATTTTTTAGCGATGAGAGCGTTAAAACCTATGCAAAGAGCAATCACAAAACTAGACAATTTTTCTAAAGATTTAATTCATGATTTAAATACGCCAATAACCGCAATGTTTTTAAACATAAAACTTTTAGAGTCAAAAGAAAACTTTAGCGAAAATAAGCCACTCCTGAGAATTAAACACAGTCTTGAAGATATTGGTCAACTTCATAATAACCTTACAGTTTTACTTCAAGAAGATAC
>CAWUTM010000063.1:0-13689 GCA_963925755.1 uncultured Sulfurimonas sp.
GTGAATGAACTTATGGGTGGATAGAGTATAGCGCATCCGAGTGAGAAAGGGGGCTATAACATTTGAGTATCTGTGTAGGACTTAGTTTGTAGTATAGCGCATCCGAGTGAGAAAGGGGGCTATAACTCGTTTAAGTGTTGATACTGCAATTGGAAGAGTATAGCGCATCCGAGTGAGAAAGGGGGCTATAACCTCTTGGATAAAATCAGTAAAAAATTCTAAGATACTATAGAAACTCTTCATATATACATAAAAATTGCTAAGCGAGATGCTAAGTAGATTGTTGAAATTCTAGGCATAAAGACACTTAAATTTTACATTTCTAAGTTATAATACTTATAAATAATATGAATTAAGTGAGAAAATATGAGAGATAGTAGCCGTAGAGGTTTTATGGGTAAGGCATTTGGTGCCGTTGCTGGCGTAGGTGCGGTAGCTTCACTATTTGCAATGAAAAAAACTTGGGATCCCCTTCCAAGTGTTAAGGCAGCAGGGTTTACCACTCTTGATATGTCCGCTTACAATGAAAATGAACTTATCACTGAAAAATGGAGGGGTAAGCCAATTTTTGTACTTAAAAAAAGTGCTGAAATGATTGCTTCTCAAACACCCGTACAACAAGAAAGAGATGTCATAGTTGATGGAAATCATTATATGGTTGCCATTGGATTATGCACTCACTTAGGCTGTATTCCCGCATATAACACTGGTAAAAAAGATTTTCTTTGTGCTTGTCACGGTGGAAAGTTCGATTTTTCTGGTGCAGTGACAAAAGTTCCACCTCCACGTGGACTTGACATACCTCCTTTTAAAGTTGATGGAAACACATTAGTTCTAGGCGAAGTTGGTCCTGAATATACTAAGATGAAAGAATCTGGCATTACGCTTTAAACGAGGAAAATAAATGGCAAAATTTACAAAAGCGACAAGTATAAAAGACTGGTTAAACCAGCGTTTAGCAATTGAAAAAGTTGAAAAAGTGATGGGTTCAGAGTACTGGATTCCTAAAAATATAAACTTTCTTTGGGCGATGGGAATGGTGCTTGTCATCACTTTCGTGCTTCTTTTAGTTTCAGGAATCTTTCTTTTAATGTACTATCAACCAAATATAGACACGGCGTTTTATAGCGTAAACTATACAATTATGAGAGATGTTGACTTTGGTTGGTTGTGGAGACATATTCATGGCGTAGCTGCTTCGGTCGTGTTTCTTATCATATATATTCACATGTTTACGGGTATATATTATGGTTCATATAAAAAAGGTCGTGAGATGATTTGGCTCTCAGGAATGCTACTTTTTGTTGCATTTTCAGCTGAAGCGTTCTCGGGTTATATGCTTCCATGGGGACAGATGTCTTACTGGGCGGGGATGGTTATTACAAATCTTTTTTCAGGTGGTTCTTTACATGCAGATGGTTTTGTGGAGTGGATTCGTGGGGACTATGTTCCAGCTCAAGCATTTTTAAGCCGTTTTTTCATGCTTCACGTTCTTCTTATTCCTTTGGCTATTATAGGACTTATCGGGCTTCACTTTGCAGCTCTTAGAATTCCCCATGTTAATAACCAAGATGGTGAAGAAATTGACTTTGAAGCGGAGAGTAAAAAGTACTTGGCTGGCGATAAAGCTGGAAGTAAAGTTATGCGTTTTGCAAATGACTTTATGTCTAAAGATATGATGGTTGTGGGAATTTACTTGATTTTCTTTTTCTACCTCGTCTTTTACAACTATGGTTTTGCCATGGATCCTGTTAACTTTGATCCCGCGGATGGGCTAAAGACACCGGCACATATTTACCCAGAATGGTATTTCTTATGGTCGTACGAGATTCTGCGTCCATTCTCCATAGATGTCGGTCTTATAGCGTTTGCCTTTGCTCAAGTCATTTTTGTGGCACTTCCATTTTTAGATAGAAGTCCAAACGCTATCGCGGCAAATCGCCGTGGACCTGGGTTTATGATTTGGTTTTGGTTGATGCTTACAAATATGATAGTTCTTACCGCTATGGGAAAACTTCCTCCAGAAGATCCATATAGCATTATTGGTTTTTGGGCTGCAATCTTGTTTATTGTTCAGTGGTTAGCACTGCCAATCATTACGTCATATGAAAAAAAAGTATAAGGAGCTAGGGATGAAAAATAAAGAACCGTTAATATTAGCAGTAGTTGTATTCTTCTCACTTGTTACTTACTATTTAGTTGAGCCATACGCTCACCATGTTTTACATAAAGATGTGGAGAGTCAAGGTTTTGTGTATGATGGAAGTGATGACGTCTTAGAAGTACAAAACCTTATAAGTGGACTTCAAAAGACAAAACAAGAAAAAGAATTTGAATTTAAAGACGCGTCAGCAGATGAAAAACAAAAACTAAAAACGGCGATTATCACTTTAGAAAATGATATAGCGGTACAAAAAGTTAGACTAGAGCAAAAGAAAACTTTTTTCTCAGATGTAGCAAGAATCGCCAAAATAAAAGGCGATGCGGTCGCTGGTGAAGCGATGTTCGCAACTTGTAGTGGTTGTCATAATGACGCAGGTGTGGCTATGGGAACAATACCTCCCTCACTTGACAATGCTGGCGTTTATTACACTAAAAACTACCTTATAGGTATCATTAAAGATCCTGCAATGATTTCAAACGTAGATCATAAGTTTTCTCCAGAAAATGAGCACCCGATGGCTAGTGTTAAGTATATGGTGTCTTCCGATGAAGATATAGCGAACGTAGTCGCATATATGCGAAAAACAGCTATCTCTCAAGAAGAAGTGACACCAAAAATGGCATACGAAAACGCTTGTGGAAGATGTCATGCCGTTGTGTATGAAAAATGGACACAGTTGGGAACAGTAGAAAACTTCAAACATAAAAAAGATACTTTAGCAGCTGAGATTAAAGTCTTAGAGTATGAAGACTCACTTAAAGCGTACATGGGGAAACTACCACCAGATTTGAGTATGTATATCCGTTCTCGTGGAGAGCACTTTATAAGCACCTTTATGGAAAATCCTCAGAGTCAACTTGAGGGAACATCTATGCCTCGCGTTGGCGTAACGGCTGAGACTGCTGAGAAAGTTATAGAGTACATGAAAGACGCAGGTGATACAAAACGCCATGAACGTGAAGAAATTGGTAAAAACGTAATGATTTATATTGTTATATTTGCTCTGTTCGCTTTTCTATGGAAAAGACAGATATGGAAAGACTTACACTAATAGACCATATAAATATTATTTCTTGATACTCTTATGAGTATCAGACTTGTGTAAAACTATGTTACAATTATTATATGACAAACTCAAAACTCCTGCATCAGTTTCGCTCATTTTATTTTAGAAATTATCCTGATGATATGGAAATCCAAATAGACTATTTTTCTGTTTTTGGTGGGCTTGGATGGGATGTTGATACTTCCAAACCTATAGTAGAGTTAGTGCGGACCCTCATCTTAGAAAACTTCGATGCTTTAAATGAAAAAATAGAAAAACTTACCCTCAATGAACCTATAAATAAGCGCTTACTTCAAGCTCTAGCTGTTGGAGATAGAAGAATATTTTCTGCTTTTAAGCGTGCGGGACTGAACAATGGCAATGGAGGAGGAGCGCTTAACTTTTTACAAGATAATGGACTCATTCAGATGGAGTACTCGAGAGAGAGTGATCCTAGAGATAGAAACTCAAAAGCTAAGCTAAAACGAAGAGATGCTAGACATAGAATTTCTCATAAAGTTCTTTTTACACACCCCTTTGTGCGTTTTTGGTTTTACTTCATCGCTCCTCAGATGAAAAATATTAAACAAGGTGATTACTCTCAAGTATTAGAGAATTTTGAAAAACACCACAGCAGTTATACAAGTTTAGTATTTGAAGAGCTTTCAGAAGTACTTCTCAATTACAATTTAAGAGAGTCTCAAATAATTAGTTCAGGAAGTTATTGGGACGCAAATATAGAAATAGATATTTTAACGATAACAGAGGATGAAAGTATTTATGTTGGTGAGTGTAAATGGAAGAATCATAAACTAAACAAAAAAGAGTTACACAAGATTAATGAAAAGTGTGAGAAACTTGATATAAAACCGACTCAGATTGTATTTTTTTCTAAACGCGGCTTTTCAAATGAGTTAATGCAACTCAGAGGAGCTGACCTTGCTCTTTATAGTAGTGAAGATTTTGAAGCACTTGTGAAAAGTAGTTCAAAAGAGCAGTTAATAGAAAACTTTATTAACTAACGACTCTTAACGCTGTATATGCTTCTTGCAGAAGTTGGAACTTTTGCGTATAGTGCTTAACCATATGTGGTGCTTCATGAATAATTTTATCGGGATGGTATACTTTAGTAAGTTTTTTGTATGACTTTTTAAGGGCATCTTGACTCGCTCCAACAGGACATTCTAAAACTGTATAAAAGAGAGTGTTATCTTCTCTGTCATCTTCACTAACCAAGTCACCAAAACTAAAATTAGCAAAGTCTGAGTAAAGTTTGGACATAAAATGATTATCGTAAGTATACTGAATTTGATAGTGTAGGATATGGCGTTTGTTTAGTGCACGTTCGAGTCGTGATTTCGCTTTTAAATTAGCTACGTCTACTACTAATGAAAGGTCTGTCCCTCGTTCAATATATACTTCTAGTTGAGAGCGCATATAGTTTAAAACCCAAGAATTTGGTGTGTTTAAAGATATTAGTACAGTGTTCTTATCGTAAGCGTATAGATTTACTTTAACGACTTCTGGTTCTAGTAGCTCTTCAAGTTCTATTTTAATAGGTTGTTTCCCATATTTTAGCATTGAGCGTAAAAAGAATTCATGATTAAAATCATGTTTAGCAGCATGATGTAAACTTAGCTGACTTAAAAATTCTTCCCTAACTTCAACTAAAGTTTCATTTCTAAAGACTAAAACGGCTTTTGGTAAAAAGAGCATACCGCGTGAATGATGATTTAGAAACTCTTTCATCCACTCGGTATCCAATGAATCAAACCCCGTGGTGATAAGAATGAGATTATTACATAATACAATATTCATATATCCTACCTTTAAATGGATGATTTTATAAAATAAAGCAATTAGAGTTCCAATTTCATCTAAGATTGCTTATATGTATTTCTAGTATAATTTCACTATATAAAGAGCTACCATGTTTAGAAGGATTTAATTTGCGCGAAGATATAAATGAAAAGTGTGCTGTTGTTGGGATTTTTGGTCATGAAGAGGCTTCAAAGTTAGCTTACTTTGGACTACATGCCCTACAACATCGTGGTCAAGAAGCGGCGGGAATTAGTTCTTCGGATGGAAAGAAACTTCATACCATTAAAGACCGCGGATTAGTGATGCGCGTTTTTAATGAAGAGAAACTTGCAACGCTAAGTGGTTCAAGCGCAATTGGCCATACGAGATACTCTACTGCCGGGGATGACTCTATTCTGGATGCACAGCCCGTATTTGCAAGATATGACTTAGGTGAAATGGCAATTGTTCACAATGGTAATCTTACAAATGCAGAAGAAGTTAGAAATTCCCTTATTAAAAAAGGTGCGATTTTTCAAACTTTTATGGATACTGAAAACCTTATTCACCTTATAGCAAAGAGTGAAAAAGAAAAACTCACAGATAGAATTATAGATGCCGTTCAAAAAATAGAAGGCGCGTTTTCTCTTGTATTTTTAAGTAGAAAGAAAATGTTTGCAATGCGTGACAGATTTGGATTTCGTCCTTTAAGTCTTGGTAAACTTCCAAATGGTGGTTATATAGTTGCCAGTGAAACTTGTGCGTTTGATCTTGTGAGCGCTACATACGTTCGCGACGTTGAACCTGGAGAGCTTCTAATATTTGAAGAAGGCAAAGAACCTAAAAGTATTAAAGTTTTTGAGCCAACGCCAAAGCATTGTATTTTTGAGTATGTGTATTTCTCGCGTCCAGACTCTATAGTTTTTGGTCAGTCAGTTTACCAAACGAGAAAAAATATGGGTAAGGAACTAGCACATGTAGCTCCTGTTGAAGCGGATGTTGTTATACCCGTGCCAGATGGCGGCGTTCCATCAGCAATAGGATATTCACAAGAGAGTGGCATTCCTTATGAGATGGGAATCATGCGTAACCATTACATAGGTCGTACTTTTATAGAACCAACGCAAGAAATGCGTGATTTAAAAGTTAAGATGAAACTCTCTCCTATGACGGATATCATTAAAGGGAAGCGTGTCATTGTTATAGATGACTCAATCGTTCGTGGTACTACGTCTCGCCGTATTATTCGAATGCTTAAAGAAGCGGGTGCTAGTGAAGTGCATATGCGTGTATCTTCTCCTCCTACAACCGATCCATGTTTTTATGGTGTAGATACTCCAAGTAAAGATAAACTCATAGCGGCCAATATGACTAACCAAGAAATTTGTGATTATATAGAAGCAGATTCTCTTGCATATCTTGATGAACCAGCACTTCTTAGAAGTGTTAATGCAAAGGAAGGTGAAGAGACTTATTGTACAGCTTGTTTTACCGGTAAATACATAGTTTAATGAAACAAATATTCACTTATGGTAATTACCTAAAAGAAAAGTTTTCGTGCAAAGTTTATAAAGTCGGTATCAATATTTCAGGTTTTACTTGTCCAAATATTGACGGAACGGTTGCTAAAGGTGGCTGTACGTTTTGTGAGAATGATTCATTTTCTGCAAGCACCGATGAAGTTCAAGAACTCAAAGGTTTCCATTTAAATCTTGATTCTAAAGAAAATCCTTTTTTAGATAAACAAATTAAACAACTTGAAATCCAATTTGACGCCATTAGTAAACGCCAAGCAAAAGAATACGGAGCGCAAAAGTTTCTTGTTTATTTTCAATCTTTTACAAATACTTACGCTCCTTTTGATACCCTAAAAGCTTTGTATGAAAAAGCTCTTTCATTTGACAACGTAGTTGGTTTAAGTATCGGAACTCGCTCCGATAGTATTACGGAAGAGACTTTAGAGTATTTAGCTGAGTTAGCAAAAACAAATGAGATATGGCTAGAGTTTGGCATACAGTCCGTATATGATGAAACACTTTTAAGAATTAACCGTGGACACGATAGCGCAAATGTTAAAGAGTGGATTATAAAGTCTAAAAAAGCTGGTGTGAATGTATGTGGGCATCTTATATTTGGCCTTGGCGGTGAAACGCAAGAGATGATGCTTGAAACGTCACGTGCCGCTTACGAATGGGGTATAGACTCTGTTAAATACCATCCTTTATACGTAGTGAAAAAAACAGCCTTGGCAAATGAGTTTAATCGTGGCGAGTTTACGCCTATTAGTGAAGAGTTATACCTTGACACACTGCTTAAGTCTGTTGAGATGAAGCCTGCTAACGTAAGCGTTCAAAGAGTTACCGCGGGAATAGATGATGACTCTCTTCTTTCACCAAAATGGTGTAGAAATAAGAATCAGCAGATTAAAAATATAAATGCCGCGTTTAAAAAGATAGGTTTAAAATACTAACTATTAGTGACCCCAAACCTTAGCAAACTGAGAAGTACGACTAAAGTATGGAGGATATGTAAAGTAAACCCTAAAAGCTTTTGCTTCGCCTGGTCCTAAGTCCTGGGCAACTATAAATTCTTTTGTTATGGATTGTGGTTTATAGTTTAGATTATAGCCACCTTTAAAGAAGTCAAAAAATCCACTTACCTTATAAAAATTACCACCTTTTACATTCCCAGTTGCATGACCTTGATTTACAAGTTTTATTTCAAATCTAACTTTACCTATAGTGTGCTTACCTTCATTTCTTACAATTCCTGTATAAACTATTTTTTCTATACTTAAGATTCTTTTGTTTTTTAGCTTATGAAGTTTGACTACTTTTGTATACTTATCAACAACAAGCACTGAAAATATAGTTAAAAAGATACTCATTAAAGTGATCGAAAACATCATTCCGAAAATAATTTTTTTACTTTCTTGCTTTGAGGAAGCGACAATTCCTATTATAAAAATAATAAAAATAGCGAAAAATACAAGGTAATGCACATAATTTAACTCAGTCATTTGCAGT
Organism: uncultured Sulfurimonas sp.; assembly: GCA_963925755.1. Taxonomy (GTDB): domain Bacteria; phylum Campylobacterota; class Campylobacteria; order Campylobacterales; family Sulfurimonadaceae; genus Sulfurimonas. Next base: position 8,036 of record CAWUTM010000063.1, read on the forward strand.
CTGCTCCTAAAGAGATATTGTAATCTTTTTCATATGTAAAAGGTTCTATTATTATCTTAAACGCGATTATTTGAGATATTGCTATGTTTTCTTCAACTATCGTCACATTTTTAAAAGGCTTTAATTTATAGAGATAGTTTTTAAGAGGATTTCTGCCTACCTTATATGTACTCGCAGTGATTTCACAGCTTTGAAAGTTTCTTTGAGAATCATTTGAGAGGGTTCCCTTTAGAACTATTGCGTCTGTAAAGTTTAGTTGCTTTTGACTTGTTATTTTCGTGCTATTTTTAAAAAGTATCTTGTGCATTTTAATATAGCCATATGTAGGACCAGCTATAAATATAGTAAACGCGAGAAGTATACATAAGACGGCTATAAGAGGTTTTCTTCTAAGAACTATACCTAGAATGATAAAGAGGATAAAGAGGACAAAAACACTAGTGAAAAGAATATAATCATAGACTATAAGATCAGAGATAAACTCTTTTGTATTTATTCTCACTAATCTTTCCTTGCGTTCTTCTCAGCTATACCACTCATGTTAAATCTACGAGAAAGCTCTTGTTTGATTCTATCTGGAGAGATGTTTTTTACAGCTAAGGCTACTAGCATATGGTATGTTAAGTCAGCTGCTTCATAAATCATCTCTGCTTCATCGTTGTCTTTATAGGCAAAGCTAAATTCACCAGCTTCTTCGACTACTTTTTTAAGAATAGTGTTCTCACCTTTATGGATGAGTTTAGCCGTCCATGAAGTCTGGGGGTCTGCATTTTTACGCTCTTGTATAGTATGGTAAAGAGTATCTATAACACCATAAGCAGCGGTTGTATCCACTTCAACTTCAGAGTTGGCTTCACCACTCTCTAGTTCTGTGAAAAAACAAGATTTTCTCCCTGTATGACAAGCAACGCCTTCTTGAGTGACTTTTATTAGAAGCGTATCGTTGTCGCAGTCAATATTAAAAGAGTGTATTGTCTGTGTATGTCCACTACTTTCACCTTTTTTCCAAATACGCTGTTTAGAACGAGAAAAATAGTGAGCAATTTTAGTGGAGAGGGAAAGCCCTAAAGCTTCCTTATTCATGTATGCCATCATTAAGACTTCATTACTTGAAGCTTCTTGAACGATAACGGGAAGAAGTTCAGACTTCTCCCAATCAACTCTGTTTAAAGCGTCTTGCATCTCTAGTTAGCCGTAGTTCTTTTTCTAACGTCTTTTGTGTCAACCCAAATGTTTGGAGTTGAACCACCAGGAGTTAAGAAGATTTTAGTATCTTTATTTACACGTAACGCATCATTAAACATTCCTTGAACTTTCATCTGCTCTAGTTGAAGAAGTTTAGTAGTTAATGACTTACTTATTAGTATGTTCGCTTTTGCTGTTGCATCAGCATTAATTGTAATAGCATCCGCTTTACCTTTTGCTTCGATTCTTGCTTGGTTTGCTACACCCTCTGCTTCTGCCGCACGTTTAAGAGCTTCTTGTTTTACACGTTGAACATCTTGCTCTGCTTTTTGAACTTCTTGCTTAGCAATTTGAACGCGCTCGATTTGCTCTTTTACCTTCGTTGGTAACACAATGTCACGAAGTTGAACTGACTGTAAAATAGCAGGAGCGTTTTCTTGTTCTGCAACACTTTTACGAATACCCGCTTCTATTTCCGCACCTAAATCATTTCTCATTTGAGTGAGTGATTCTGCATCGTATTTACCGATTACATTACGAACTACGTCACGAACAACAGGGTTGATTATTTTATCTTCCCAAGAGAATCCCCAGTTAGAGATTGTCTGTGCCGCAAACTGAGAGTTTAGTCTATACTGAACAGTTAACTCTATACTAACGGGGAGTGAACGTTTATCAAGAACCGTAACTGCTGGTTTAGCAACTATTCCTGATTCCCGAGCACTTGTTTCTAAGCGAGAAGCATAGTTTATAATACGAATTTTTGTATCTACTACATACACCTTTTGAATAATAGGCACGATGAAGTGTAGTCCTGGAAGAAGCGCTTGGTTTTGGTACTTACCATTTGTACTTAAAATTCCACGTTGACCCTCTTCAATAATAGTAAAAGGTTTTGCTAAAACCATCATAATAACGACTGCAATGATAAAGTAAACAATTCCAGATTTACCACCCATGTTAAAGTCTATATTTGGCATTTTTGGACCTGTTGGACCACCACCTGAACCGCCAGAAGATTTTTTAGGTCCACCTTCGCTCTTTTTTTTGTTAAAGTAATCATTCATATCTGATGCCATAAGTATTAAATCCTTAATTTTATTTCATAAAATGAAGGAAACCTTCACTTTATAGTTCTGTAAAGGAACAAAGTCCCTTTACTCCGCTTGCGCCGCTATGGCGACTAAAGCTAAACTCTCTTTGAGTTAGAGTTTAGTCTATGTAAGTTAAATAGTGCTCGTATTTGGCATTTCTACCAAATACGATGTCAAAATAAGTTGCCTGTAGTTTTTCAGTGATTGGACCACGAGAACCAGAACCTATTTCTCTAGCGTCTACGATTCTTACAGGAGTGATCTCAGCCGCAGTTCCCGTTAAAAATACCTCGTCCGCAACATATACTTCCTCACGAGAGATACGACGGCGTTCAACTTTTATACCCATATCCTCCGCTACTTCGATAACTGTTTTTTGAGTGATTGAAACAAGCGCGTTGTCACTTGGCGGTGAAACTAAAACACCATTAACAACCATAAAGAAACTAGCCCCAGATGCCTCTGCAACATAACCTTGATCATCTAAAAGAAGCGCTTCTTCATAGCCACAATCAATAGCTTCGTACTTAGCCATCTGAGAGTTTAAGTAGTTTGCGGTAGCTTTTGCTTTACCCATGTTTGAAGTGTTTGAGGGTCTAGTCATAGAAGCAATTTTGAGCTTTATGCCTTTTTGAAGACCTTCTTCACCAAGATAAGCACCCCATTCCCAAGCTGACATAACAGTCTCTACCGGAGCGTCTTTATGATAAACACCCATAACGCCATACCCTAGAAATGCAAAAGGACGAAGGTAAACATTATCGCCAGTAAATTCATTTTTTCTTATTAAATCAATTTGCGCTTGACACATCTCTTCAACCGTGTAAGGAATATTGATAAGAGTCATTTTTGCAGATTCTTTTAATCTCTTGGTATGCTCATTTAAACGAAATATCGCATAACCTTTAGCCGTTTTATAAGCCTTCGTTCCTTCGATAACACCATTTCCGTAGTGTATAGTGTGTGAAAGCACATGTACCTTGGCATCATCCCAAGCAACAAACTTTCCATTCATCCAAATGTATTTGGCTGCGTCCATAAAATCTCCATAGTTTATAATTGTTGCTATCTTATCCAAAATGGCATTTATATATGATTAACTCTAAGTATATTTGTATATAATTTCGCTAATTAAATATGATTTAGGAAGAATAATTTGGCAGAGTATACAGACTACAGAGATGTAGATCAAGAACAATTACAGCGTGATATTGAAGATATAAAAAAAGTTATTAAGATACAAAAGAAAGACTTTGAGCACCTTTTAAAACTTGAAAGATGGGGTAGGGGTTCAACTATAATTGGTTCATTAATTATAGCGTTAGTTGTTATAGTTAGCTCGGGTGATGTTGATGGAGTTGTTTTAGAACAGTTTGACTTTTGGCTCTTTGGTCTAGGGGGAGCTTTTTTAGTTTCAGTTGGCAATCTTGCTAGATGGGCAAACGTAACACATCCTATTTTACATGGCGCTTACGATAAAGTACCTAACATTCCTTATCGATATACAAAAAAAGGCTTTGCTTCTGGAAATAGAAGATGGATTGATTGGCTTGATTGGATAAAACCAGATGCTTGGGCGTATGAACATAACATTATGCATCATTATCATTTAGGGGAAATGGATGATCCTGATAACGTAGAAAAAGATGTTAAATGGATACACGATATGAAGGTGCCAATCTTTGTAAAATACTTAGTAGTATATGCTTTTGCCATTATTTGGAAAATCGCTTACTATGGACCAAATACTCTGAGAATCTTAGAAAATAAAGAAAGAATAGCGCGAGGCGAAGAGCCGACACTCGCATATGAGCTCTCTCCTTTTACAAAAAATGGAAAAGAGTTATGGAAAAGTTACATACTTCCTTATGGACTCTTTCAGTTCGTTTTTTTACCACTACTATTTTTACCATTTGGCATGAGTAGTGTTTTAAGCGCTTTTATATTTTTAGCAATAGCTGAGATTATGACAAATTTGCACTCATTTTTAGTGATAGTGCCTAATCACTCCGCAGAAGATATATATCAGTTCTCAACACCGCATAAAACGCAGGGTGAGTACTACTTAAGACAGATAATGGGAAGTGTGAACTATAACACTGGTAGTGACTTTATCGACTTTATGCATGGTTTTTTAAACTACCAGATAGAGCATCACCTCTTTCCAAATATGCCACTAAGCTTCTATCAGGAAATGCAACCTCTTGTTAAGGAAGTATGTAAAAAACATAACATAGAGTACAGACAAGAGTCTGTATTTAAACGTATGAGAATGACTCTAGAATTGATGGTTGGAAAAACGAAAGTTCTTCGTATTGATGGCGTTTAATAATGCTTTAATGCGTTGTTTATCTGAACATACGCATTAAAGGGTGTTGCCCTAAAATACTTAATATCATGCTTTTTAGCAAATTCTTGTGTCATCTTTTGTACTTTAAGAAGATTGAAACGCGGCGCTTTTGGAAAAAGATGATGTTCTATCTGCGTGTTAAGTCCACCATAAAACCAGTGAGTCAGCATTCCACCTTTTAGTGAACGCGAAGTTCTCATCTGAAGCTCCATCCAAGAAAACTTTTTTCCCTCTTCATAGTCAAAAACTTCACAACCCAAATGATTTGTAATAAAACCAAACGCGAGCCATGGAGAAAGAGTAAAATTAAGCGTTAAAAAAACGATGAGAGCATCGCTTAATGGAAGGAAATAAAAAATAGTTCCCCATACCAAAGGCCAGTGCATTAGCATCATTGTCAATTCACCCCATAGCTTACGTTTAATTGCAAAGCTGTAAGACTGAGCTATAAAAGCGCCATACATAAAGAACATAGCACCCCAAAAAATTATATGTTTATACTTTTTGAGAAAAGGGCTATTTCCTCTGTTGTTTGGAGTAAATGCGCCATCTAGTGCCCAAATATCTTCATCCTTTTCTATTACGTTGCACCAAGTATGATGATTTACATTGTGTTTAAAATCCCACCAAGAAGAGCTGTTTGAGAGTATAAACACGGAGAATGGGTAACTAAGTTTCATAGACAAAGATTTACTTTTAAAGTACTGTAAATGGAGTATGTCATGAGAAACGAATACCGTTCTGGTAAAGACTACTGTCATAAAGAGACCAAGAGCAATCGACTTATACACAAAAGCAATTTCAATACTTTCCCAAATCGACACTATATAAAAGATAATTCCCATACTTACTAAAATAGCTATCATCTCTATAGAACCACGGATAGGAACACGCTTTAAAAGACCTGCATTTCGCACTTGCTCTTTTAACTCACTAAAATTATCTGGATATGTTGCTGTGGACATTCAATCACCTAGTTAAAAATTCTGAGAATTATATCTATAATATGCTAAATAAAATATATA
>CAWUTM010000064.1:0-13422 GCA_963925755.1 uncultured Sulfurimonas sp.
AATAACAAAGAGAATAAAAAACTTAAAGCAGAACTTGTACGTGAGAGAAACAAAGTTGCTTCACCTCTAAAGAAAAAAGTGGAAAAACTTGAAGAGAAGATAATGAACCTAGAAGATGGCTTGAGCGAACATCATCAAGAACTTATAGAAGTTTCAAACTCTGGGGATAGCGCAAGGTTAATGGAACTCTCTAAACTAGTCTCCTCAGAAGAGTCTGAGGTTGAAGAGTTGTTTGAAGAGCTAGAAGTTGTACAAACTGATCTAGATGAGATACTTGATAGTTATGAGGAGAAGGTGTTAGAACTGTAACTAAAGGAGTCGTTTCTTTTGGATAAGCGCTTTAGCAAGAGAGTCTTTCATAGATTCAAAAGAGTCCTTATTTTGTTTTAAAATCTTCTTTCTTGAGAGTAACTGTTTTTGCATGGATGCCAAATCTGCTTGATATTTTGTATACTTTTTTATAATTCTCGTATCAAGCAATTTTTCCGAAAATTTAAGATCACTTGCGCGTAGTTTGGCAATTTTTACTTCAAGAAATTGTATCTCTTTTTTTAGCCGAGACCTATAGATTTCCTCTTTTCTATAACCTAGAGACGCTATGTATCTATTGAGTTTTTCACTACTCTCTTTAATATCTATACCAATAGTAGATCGTTTTTTAATGATAGCGGATTGGTATTTAATAGGGGATGCACCATTTATGTAAAGTTCTCTAGCCTTACTTTGTATGTCTTCTATTTTATCTTCAAGGGGGTCGATAGAGGCTCTCGTTTCAGTGTAAACTTTAGCAATACTAAGCATTGTCACGACATGCCATCGTAGTCCACTACTTGACTCGAGTACAGGCACTTGATATTTATACCCATTCATTACAACGACTTCCGCAGAGTAATAGCCTAAAAAATCAATCAGATATTTATTACCTGACGCGATCTCTTCTAAAATGATATCTGCAATATTTTCAAAGACTTCTTTAAAGTGGATTCTAAAAATATAGCCAGCAAAGCCTTTAAAAAAACCATCATCATTATCATCATACTGAGAGCCTAAAGAGTCAAGAATGAGGAGTTGAATGTATGAAAAAACATTTTTTTCATACAGTGAGTTACTTATTTCTTCTTCAATGAAGTATTTATCCACGAAATCTTCAGCAATGGATGGTATGAAAAATTCATTTTTAATATCTTCAAAAAATTCGTCATAAAATTCTTTGAGTTCCTTTTCATCAAAACCATTGTATCTATTTGCGACGGTTTGAAGTTCACTATCACTCATCTCTTTGATGGTGGATTCATCAATAAGTTTAATAAAGATAAAGCCATTTTTACTGATGATAACATCACTAGAGGAGAGTTCAAATGCCTCTCTGATAGCAAGCTTGATTACATTATTTACATCTAGTTTAGTATTATTAACGCTTTGCACTAAGGCATTGATTTTATTGACTAGAGCACCTGATAGAAATATCTGGTCCTCTTTATCTTGGTAGTCATATTCAATCAAATCCTCGCTTGCATCGATTAAGTCTACTATCGCGGTAATATATTCTTTATTTTTCATTACTTTAGTATATCGTAATAGTTGTTTTTTAGCTGCAATTCACTATGATATTATAAAAAATAAGGGAGTCTGTTTTGGCAAAAATAATTATATTTTCAGGTGCTGGTATTAGTGCTGAAAGCGGAATTTCGACTTTTAGGGATAGTGACGGACTCTGGGAAAACAATAAGATAGAAGATATATGTACCGCCGGATGTTTGGATTGGAACTATCAAGAGACGATAGATTTTTACGATAAACGTCGTGAAGATATAGCAGAGAAGAAAGCTAACTATGCACATATAGAACTTAAGAATTTTGTAGAAAAGTATCCAAATGACGTAAAACTTATCACTCAAAATATTGACAATATGTTTGAAAAAGCTGGATGCAGTGATGTTTTACATTTACATGGATTTTTACCAGAAGTGGTATGTGAATCGTGTGGATTTAAAGACAATATCGGTTACGAAAAGCTTCAAGAGGCTTACGACTCTTGTCCCGAGTGTCATCAGAAGCTTCGTCCAAATGTCGTTTTCTTTGGAGAGGCGGCTCCAAAGTACCAAGAGCTGTATAATGAACTAAATGATTGTGAGGTTTTTGTAGTCATTGGAACAAGTGGAAATGTAATAAACACAGATATGTTTCTATCAAAACAAATCAAACTTTCAATTTTAAACAACCTAGAAGAAAGTAATGCAATTAATGATACTTTATACTCCAAAGTTCTTTATAAAAAAGCGACAGAGGCTATAGATGAGATACTCCAAGAGATAGAAAAAACCTTAGTGTAAAGTGGGTGCAAAAGCCTTTGTGCTTATAGTGACTCTATCTCCTAACTGATGAGACGCAGCTTCTTCGGCACTTAAAACAACTTCGACTAACTGCTGTCCAATCGCTACTATAGCAATATAAATAACATCGACTTTCTTGAGTTTAAGCAATTCTCCCGTAAAAGAGAATTTTTGACTTCCTGTAGTTTTTAAAAGTATCTCTTTTGGCGAGGCGTCCCCAGTAATTTTTCCATTTTCTAAAACTATGACGCGCGATGCTAGTTTGTATATCTCGCTTGGGTCGTGACTTACCATGATGGTTGTAGTGTTAAACTCGCGGTGAAGAGCAAGTATCTCTTCTTGAAGTTTTTGTCTCATGCTTGGATTCAATGCTGAAAGAGGCTCATCGAGTAGTAAAAGTTCTGGTTTTTGCATCATAGCACGGCAGAGACTGACTCTCTGTTTTTGTCCACCACTTAGTGTTTTAGGGTATCTATTTTTGAGTCCTGTCAGTTCTGGTATTTCTAGTAAACGCGGGGCTAAAGAGGTATCTTTAGCAACAAAGAGTAGATTCCCTAAAACCGTCATATTGTCAAAAAGCGCATACTCTTGAAAAACAAAACCTATGCTGCGTTTTTGAGGGGAAAGTGAGCTGCTCTCATCAAGCCAATAACTTTCATCTACACTTATATTTCCCTCCGTGTTTTCAAGTCCTGCGAGTATGCGAAGAAGCGTAGTTTTACCACTTCCGCTCTCTCCCATAAGCGCTAAAAATTCACCTTGAGGAATTTGCAAGTCTATGTTCAAATCCATCACGCCATTAGCACCATGAAGCTCTTTTGATATTTGAATATTAATCATCTTGTAAGTCCAAATTTTCTTTTATGTTTAGCATTGAAAGTATAAACGCTCAGTAGTACCGTAAAGCTCAAAAGAAGCATAATAGCACTATATATATGAGCCGCCTTGTAATCCATAATCTCAACCATTTCATAGATAGCGACAGACGCCACCTTAGTCTCACCCGGAATACTTCCCCCAAGCATAAGAACAACGCCAAACTCCCCAACAGTATGAGCAAAGGTAATTATAACTGCTGTGATAAGCGCTGGTTTAATGTTTGGCAGAGCAACTTTAAAGATAGTCTCACATCGTGTTTTACCAGCGAGATAAGAAGCTTCCAACATGTTTTTGTTTAGCGATTCAAACCCACTCTGTAAAGGTTGCACCATAAATGGAAGTGAATAAAAACAACTTGCTATGACTAAAGATGTGAAGTTAAAAACAAGGCTAATGTCAAAAGTATTTTCAAAAAAAGCGCCTATTGGAGAGTTTTTTGAGAGTGCTATGAGAATATAAAACCCTAAAACTGAAGGAGGAAGCACTATTGGCAGTGCAGTTAGCGCTTCATAAAATGGTTTCATTTTTGAGGTGGTCTGAGAGAGATACCATGCCAAAGGTAGGGAAATGAAAAAAAGTATAAAAACAGTTGTAGCCGCTAACTTAAAAGAGATATAAAAAGGCGTGTAGTCCATGTCCAGTAAAATATCAAACACTTAGTATCTCCATTATTGAGAGGTCAGAAGATTTTATAAGCGCTGTTACGCTTTCTCCTACTTTGAGTTGCATTCTTTGTAGTGAAGCGGTAGTGATGATAGACTCTAGTTTTAAATTCCCTTGGCTAAGATTTAGGGAAGAGAGAAGTTTTCCTACTTCCATTGACTCTATTCGCATAGGTATTTGGTTGGAGTAACTTAGTTGTCCATCAAGCTCTTTTGCAAGAGCAATGTTTGTAGCCTTGCATGAGAGAAGTACATCTGCATTTATCTTTATTTTCTCACCTAACTCAAGGCTTATCATCTTGAGTATAGTCTCCCCAGTTTGAAATGTAACGATGTTGAGACTCATCTCATTTTGTATATCTATGATTTTTGCATTAAAGTTACTCATTAAATTACATATCCATACTTTTGTAAAATTTTCTGTGCGCGGGGACTTAACATAAACTCATAAAACGCAAGTGCTTCACTGTTCTTTGAGGCATGCTTGAGAATAACTATTCCTTGCGTTATAGGCTTGTAAAGTTCTTGACTTACTTCTATCGAGTGTTTACTGTCTTTAAATTTTGACAACTGAGCTGTATAAAGAGTGGACTTGGCAACAAAGCCTATGTCCGCGGCACGAAGAATATAGGAAAGAGTTTGAGAGACAGACTCCCCGTAGACTAGTTTATGTTTTACTATTTTACTGAGTTTAGTGTTATGGAGTACCTCAAACGCGGCCATACCATAAGGAGCGTTTTTACTAGCAATAGCTATTTTTTTGATATGTTTTTCTTTTAACAATGACATGCCAAGTGAAAAGTCTTGTTCCTCTGTACTCAAAAGGACTAAAGCGCCTTTAGCGTAAACACGAGGTTTTAACAGTGCTAGAGACTCTTTATAGAGAGTCTCAGGATAGAGCATATCTGCAGACAAAAAAACATCAAATGGGGCGCCATTTATTATTTGATGTGTGAGTTTACCACTACTCCCAAGAATAATTTGGACTTCTGTGTTTGGGTATTGCAACTGGAAAGAGTTTTTTAATTCTGTTATGGCATAGCTGACATTAGAAGCTACGGCTACTCTGATAATCCCCGCGTTTAAAGAGAGAGAGAAGAGGCAAAGAAGTAAGGTAACTAAAGATAGTTTAGTTATAATCTTATACATATTTATATACCTTTAGCTCACATTTAATTTATCACTATTTTAGTCTAAAAACCATTAAAGAGATATAAAGCTTTAATATAGCTGAATTTAAGTATATCTTAATTAATTTATCCTTAAATTAAGCTATATTGAAGCTATTAAAGCTATAATTTCGCCACAAAACAAATACATTTGTATTCTGTTAATAAAATTACTTAAAAAGGTTCATGATGAAATTTACAAAAATTGCAACAACTGAACAAATTGATCAAAAGTGGATTTTGATTGATGCTGAAGGTAAAACATTTGGTCGTATGATCACTGAAGTGGCTACTGCTCTTCGTGGTAAGAACAAGGTTTGCTGGACTCCAAACATTGACTGTGGTGACTATGTAGTTATCATTAACGCTTCTAAAGCAAGATTTAACGGTCTTGGTAAGATAAACAATAAAGAGTATTTTTCTCATTCAGGTTACTTCGGTTCAACTAAGAGTGTTAAAATGACTGAGCTTTTAGAAAAGAATCCTGAGAAGTTATATAAACTAGCTACTCGTGGTATGCTTCCTAAGACTAAGCTTGGTGCTAAAATGATTAAAAAATTAAAAATTTATGCAGGTGCTGAACATCCTCACACTGCACAACTTGCTAAGTAAGGATTGATATATGTCAGCAAAAACAATATATGCAACAGGACGCCGTAAAGCGTCAATAGCAAAAGTTTGGTTAACTCCAGGAACTGGTACAATGACTATTAATGGTCTTTCACTAGACGCATGGTTAGGTGGACTTGAAGCGAAAAAGCTTCGTGTTAAACAACCATTAGTTATTTCTAAACAAGAAACTTCAGTTGATATCGTTGCTACTACTTTAGGTGGTGGTTTTGGTGGTCAAGCTGATGCACTTCGTCACGGTATTTCTCGTGCTTTAGTTGCATTTAACCCAGAAATCAAAGCTATCCTTAAACCAGAGGGTATGATGACTCGTGATTCACGTGTTGTTGAACGTAAGAAACCAGGTAAGAGAAAAGCTCGTCGTTCTCGTCAGTTCTCTAAGCGTTAATCTCTTTTTTCTATCTTTATTCAGAGTTCTTCTCTGGATAAACTTCTCTTCACAAATAACTCCAACATTTTCAAAAAATTTATATTTTAATTAATCTTTTATCATAATAGTAGTAGAATTGCCTAAAATATGTAACAATAATAAACTATAACTTTTAATTAAACAAAGGCAAACAATATGAAAAAAACAGTATTAGCATTGAGTGTAGTAGCACTTTTATTAGTAGGGTGCAATGGTTCAACAGAAGTTAAAAAGACAGCACACATACATACAAAAGCAGAACATGATAAGCATTGGGACTATGGTACAAATAGTGGTCCTGCTCATTGGGAAGAATTCTCAAAAACATGTGGAAAAGGTATTCATCAATCTCCTGTGAATATTATTCCAGGAAAAACAATGAGTATGAATCATGAATATGATTTAAGTATGCATGATGATATTACAGGAATGGCCAAAGTTATAGATAATGGGCACTCTATCAAGGTAACACCAGAACATGGGGGTTCTATAACACTTCATGGTGAAGAGTTTAACCTTTTACAGTTTCATTTTCATGGCAAAAGTGAGCATACAATAGATGGAAAGCGTTATGCTATGGTAGCTCATATGGTACACCAAAATCCACTTACAAAACAGCTAGCAGTAGTCGCTGTATTTTTTGAAGAGGGTGAAAAAAATAAGGTTTTAGAGAAGATTATAAATAATGTTGGCGGGAGTGTAAAAATTGATCCTCAAGATTTTATATCTTTAGATACAGCACACTATTATCACTATATAGGCTCTCTTACAACACCACCATGTTCTGAAAATGTTCAGTGGTATCTTTTAAAAACTCCACAACTAGCATCAAAAAAACAAATAGAACATTTTAGAAAGTTTTATGTGGATAATGAACGTCCAGTTCAAGAACTTCACGATAGAGTGATTGAAGTAAACTAAAGCAGTATGAAATTTTTCTTACTGCTTTTTTTTTACGCTAACCTCTTGGCGTCAACTCTTCACCTTGCAACTTCTACAAATCCTGCAAGGTTAAATCCCATACTAGCAACAGATTCAAGCTCTTCAGAAATAGCAGGCTTTCTTTTTAATGGGCTTGTTAAGTATGACAAGGACTCCAAAAATATTATTGGAGACTTAGCAAAGAAGTTTTATTTTAAAGATGATAAAACTCTTATTTTTGAACTCCATAAAGGGGTAAAATGGCATGATGGTGCAGAGTTTTCAGCTAAGGATGTTATTTTTACCTATGAGACTATTATCTCCGATAATGTGATTTCTCCTTATGGATCGGGATTTAGATTTGTTAAAAGCGTTGTAGCTCTTGATAGATACACGGTTGAAGTAAAATATAAAAAAGCATACTTTAAAGCACTTGAAACATGGATGATGGGGATAATTCCTTTGCATATTCTTCGCAATGACAAAAATTTAATGAGTTCGAGTTTTAATACCAACCCTATTGGTACCGGACCTTATAAACTAGAACAGCTCGAGTATTCAAAAAATATTGTTATTAGAGCTTTTGATGATTATTTTGAGGGAAAAGCCAAGATAGAGAGAATATCTTTTCACATAATTGCCGATTCTATGACGCGCTTTTTAATGTTGAAATCTTCGAAGCTTGATATTGGAAGTGTTGAGCCAATAGCCCATGAGAGAAAGCTGACAAAAGATTTCTTTTCAAAGTTTAATATTTATGAAAAAATAAGCCTTTCTTACACATATCTAGGGTTTAACCTGCGTTTAGATAAGTTTAAAAATCCAGATGTAAGAAAAGCTATATCCCTAGCAATTGACAGAGAAGAACTAGTGGACATCCTATTTTTCAAACATGCAAAAGTTTGTACGGGGCCTTTTTTACCAGGAAGCACAGCGTTTAATTCAGATGTAGCTACTCCTCTAACAGATATACAAGAAGCAAAAAGACTTCTAAAAACTGCTGGTTACGATGAAAATAATCCTTTTACTTTTGAGATAGTAACTTCAAACTCTAGTCCAATTCGGCCTTATGCGGCACAGATACTGCAACATCAACTGAAAAAGGCTGGAATAGTGGTTAAATTAAGAGTTATGGAGTGGCAAGCCTTTTTAAATATGGTTGTTTTTCCTCATAAGTTTGATACTGTTTTACTGGGATGGGGGCTTTCTCCCACTCCGGATCCGTATCTCTTTTGGCACAAAGACAGTGACAAAAAAGGTGGATTTAATCTTGTTGGATATAACAACCCTCAGGTAAATAAAATGATAGAAGAGTCCCAAAGTATGGTAGACAGAGAAAAGCTCTCTAAAAATTTACGAAAAATATTTAGATTGATTACCGATGACAATCCCTACCTTTTTCTATATATACCAAATTCTATAACAGCGGTTGATAAAAAAATCAAGAATATAGAGCCAAGGGTGAGTGGAATTTGGCACAATTATAAAGAGTGGTATAAAGATTAGTAAATATTATGTTCGTATATAGATTTTTTTTAGTACAATAGACAAAAATATTTTTTAAAAAGGCTAACAATATGCGACAATTTTTGATGATTCTATTGATGAGTACGGCTTTACTAGCAGGGACTTTACTAGACACTACATTTATGAATGATTCTGAAAGACTTTTATGGATACTTTTAGTATGTGCAAGTATTATAGCTCTATTAGCCTCTTCTTTTCAAATGATAAAGCTTAAAAAAGAGCATGAAGAGTTACTTCAAAAACAAAATGCGATACAGAGATCACAAGATAAAATAGTTTCAGACATGAGCGAAAATATTTATAGCATAGTGCAAGAAGCAGTTGACAATAAGGGTCCCCTTTCTCAAAAAATTGAAGACAACCCTCAAGATAAAGAATTATTAGAAGTAATGAATTCAGAGAAAAAAGTTTTAGATATGACAAGTAATCTCATAGAATTTTTACGTATTAAATCTAAAAAAGTAGAAATTTCTAATGAGAAGTTCAAATTTGTAAACCTTTTAAATGATGTCTCAGGTTTACTGATATCAGATTTTCAAAATAGTAATATAGAACTTACTTTTGATGTGGACAACGATATTCCATATATTATCCTCGGAGATACGCTTAATCTAACGACTATATTAAAAAGCCTTCTTGAATACTGTTTGAGTAACAAGGCGAGAAAAGTAACCCTGAGAGTCTCAAAAGTAAATGAGATGTTATTGAAAAGAAAGCTCCATTTTTTGATTTCAACTGATGTTAAAATTCCAGTAGATAAAGGTATTTTTGAATATACATATAGTGAACATACAAAAAAGTATGAAGGTCTTGGGCTTTTTATCGCTAGAGATTTATCTCTTCTTATGAGAGGAGAACTTGTAGCAAGAAATACTAATACTGGAAATATGGAACTCTCTCTTACTATTCCTTTTAATAATTCAAAAGATAAAAATGAAGATTATAGAAGAAGACTTGATCCAAGACTTGCAAAGAAAAAAGTTCTTATTGTGGATGATAATGACGACTCGGCGGCAGCTCTAGAAAAAATATTTTTAAACTTTAAACATAGTGTAAAAGTTGAAAAACGCGATGAGTATTTAGGTAATTTGAATGACTTTTCAATGTATGACATCGTTGCTATAGATGAGAGACTTTTTACAAGTAAGGCAATAGATACGCTTAAGAAATCATCATGTAAAATTATATCGCTAGGAAACTTTTTAAGTTCATCAGATATAGATATAGAGGAACTAGATGCGCATAGTCTGAAAAAACCATTTACTCAAGAGCGTATATATAATGCACTGTGTACGCTGTATATACCCGTTGTTAAAGATGAAGTTGTCATTGAAGAGGCAGAAGAGGAGAGCGCTAAAAAACTTGAAGTTTATAAGAGTATCTTTCCGGATACAGCGGGTGTTTCACTTAGTAGCTTTTCTAAATTTAGTGGTAAGAAGATTTTACTTGTTGAAGACAACTTAATCAACCAAAAAGTTATTACCAGTATTTTAGGAAAATCGGGTATTGAAATTTCCATTGCCAACAATGGTCAAGAATCTGTTGATATGATTAACTCTCATAATGAATTTGATTTAGTTCTTATGGATATTAACATGCCGATAATGGATGGTTATACAGCTACTAAAATAATTAGAGATGATTTAAATCGTAAGATGTTGCCTATAATCTCTTTAAGCGCATTAACCTCAGTAAACGAAGTAAGTCAAATGTTTACTTCTGGAATGAATGGATATATCGCGAAACCTTTACGTAAAGAAAAGCTATTTACGGCATTTTCTATGTTTATAAATACAGAGCTCAACACCGGGATAGAAGAAGTAGATGAAGAGGCAAAAGAGTTAGTATATGAAGGCTTGGATATCCAAAGAGGGATAGAGCAGACTGATGGAAATTCTCTGCTTTATAAAGAGCTTTTAGGGGAGTTTAGAGATGCTTATGGACAGAGTCATAAGGTACTTAAAGGTTTAGTGGAAGATCACAGATATGAGCAAGCAAAAATGCTATGTTTAGACCTTAAAGGTTTATCTGGTTCTATTTGTGCTGATGATATGTATGAGTTAGCGACAGAGATGCATAAGCAGCTTATTTATAAAAAGTATGAGCTTCTTCCTAAGTACATTAAAACATACACTATAAAATTAAAAATTCTTAATGATTCAATCAAGCAGTATATCGCTTGATAATACTTTTTGATTTAGATGGTACGTTAATAGACTCAACCGATGCTATCTTAGAGAGTTTCCATAACTCTTTTGACGTACATAGTCATCCTCATCCAAGCGATACAGATATAAAGTCCCTTATTGGCTATCCTTTAGATGTAATGTATAAAGAGTTAGGAGTGGATGAAAGTCTAGTTTGGGACTTTGTCAAAACCTATAAAGAGTATTATAGAGTAATAGCTACTCAAAAAACATACTTACTTGATAAAGCGCAAGAGTCCGTCCTGCTTGCAAATAGTTTTGCGGAGTTAGGAATAGTTACGACAAAAACAGGTAAGTACTCGCAAGCCATTATGGAACACTTTGGCATTATGAGCTACTTTAAAGTACTTATAGGAAGAGAGCATGTCCAGAATCCTAAACCTCATGGAGAACCCATACTTAAAGCACTCGAGCATTTTGAGTCTGAAGGTAAAGAGATATGGATGATTGGAGACACTAGGATGGATCTTATTTCTGCAAAGAACGCTGGTGTGAATTCCATAGGGGTATTGAGTGGTTATGAAGGCTATGAGACATTAAAAGAGTATACAAACTTGATATTTGATAACGCCTTGGACGCCGTTAATTATCTTAGGACTAAAGCATAAGAAGAGTGACAACGCGTTAAATTTATTTTTTACTTATCAACATTTTAAAATTAATTGATTATAATGGTTATTAAACTCTTAATAAATGGAGCATAATATGTTAGACTCAATTCTACTCAGTATCGTAAAAAATTCGATCCTTATGAATTTTGATTCAAGCTATACAATAGATAGAGAAAAAATTCTGAGTAAATACCCCTATCTTTCTGAAAACGGATCTTCCTTCGTAACTTTGAAAATTAATGGTGAACTTCGTGGTTGCATAGGTTCAGTCACAGCTCATAGAACTCTAATAGAAGACATTATTTCTAATGCAAAGTCCGCCGCATTTAAAGACCCTAGATTTAAGCCACTCCAAATGCATGAACTAGATGATCTTAACGTTGAAGTCTCTGTTTTAAGCGAACCTAAACTTTTAGAGTATGTGGATGATGAAGATTTATATAATAAAATTAGACCAAAGATAGATGGAGTAATCCTCCAATATGGCTCAAGTCAAGCTACATTTTTACCTCAAGTATGGTTACAGCTAAAAACTCCTGAACTTTTTTTAGAATATTTATCAATGAAAGCTGGATTAGACAAGAGCATATATAAACAGCATCCTATTATTTATACATATGGCGTTGAAGCCATAGAAAAGGATTATAATGAGATACCATCAATATAAAAATGAAAGTCCTATGAAACGAGAGATGAGCGTAGCGGGGAGTTTTTATCCATCAGAGAGGGAAGAAATACTAAGGTATATAGAACGATTCAGCGCACATTACGATAGCCATAGTGAATTGCCTTTAGAAAAGCCAAAGGCGGTGATCGTGCCTCATGCGGGATACATATACTCTGGCTATACCGCTAATATTGCTTATAGGGCGCTTCAAAACTCTAAAATTAAAAACTTGTTAGTCATAGGACCATCGCACAGAGTGGGATTTAATGGAATTAGCATATGCGAGAGCAGTAGTTATGTGACCCCATTTGGAGATATTGACGCTAATGAAGCAATGGTAGATGAACTAAAAAGTAAGTTTAACTTAACGTATATTCCTCAGGTGGTGATAAAAGCAGAGTTGTGGGTTACCTTAGCGCTTATTTTATATAAATGATTACTCTAATATTATTAGAAACATAAATATAAAAAACGATACAATTAGCTAAATTATAGAAGGATACAACTATGCCATTATTAGATTCATTTACAGTAGACCATACTATCATGCCAGCACCAGCCGTTCGTAAAGCAAAAGGAATGAAAACTCCATCGGGAGATGACATTACAGTTTTCGACCTGCGTTTTGTTCGTCCAAACGAAGATATTTTATCTGAAAAAGGTATTCATACTTTGGAGCATCTTTTTGCTGGTTTTATGAGAGGACATCTTAACTCGAAAAATACAGAAATTATTGACCTTTCACCAATGGGATGTCGTACGGGATTTTATATGAGCGTTGTGGGTCAACCTAATGAAGAAAGCGTTGCCGACGCTTGGGAAGCTTCTATGAAAGACGTTTTAAACGTTAAAGAACAAAAAGATATTCCTGAATTAAATATCTATCAATGTGGAACATATAAAATGCATTCACTTGACGAAGCAAAAGAGATAGCGCAAAATATTTTAAACAAAGATATTGATATTATGGATAACGACGCTCTTACTCTTGACTTGAGTAAAGTAGACTAGTTTTCATTAAAACCTTTGATGATGAGCTCCATACTCTGCAGTTAAGTGAAGATGGCTCTTATACCGCTTACTCAAAAGAGTATGAGGAACATTACCACTCTACTAAAGATGGAGCACTTAAAGAGTCTCTTGTTAAACATGTTATCCCCGCGTTTAATAGCGTAGACAAGGATGAAGTACATATACTAGACATCTGTTATGGCTTGGGTTTTAACACCTTAGCTACTATTCACTACTACCAACTACATCGTCCTAATGTTAGACTCAACATATATTCTCCCGAACTAGACTCAACTCTTGTTGCATCTCTAGAAAATTTTACATATCCTAGCGAATTTGATGAGTATAGAGAGATTATTTTAGCTATTAGTAGAGATGGAGTCTATAAAAAAGGTT
>CAWUTM010000065.1:0-3463 GCA_963925755.1 uncultured Sulfurimonas sp.
TTTCACGGTCGTGGTGGTCTATATGAGGGTTGGAAGCATCTTACAATTGACTCAATTGATGATGTTTTAAGCGTTGCGTTATATTTTAAAGAGTCAAGCGAGAGTGAACTACTAGATATGCTTACTGAGTTTGTAAAGAACTCTAGATATAAAACGTTAGTAGTGCAAAAAAGATATATACAAGGTTCTCCAAGTGAAGTTCTAGTTGGTGAGTTAACTGATGATATTTATGTCATTGAAAATGGTATAAAAATAAAGCTCAACCTCCTTTCAAACCGAAACTCTGGATATTTTCCAGATATGAAAAACGGTAGAGAATTTGTCAAAGAAAATGCAAAAGACAAACGAGTTCTTAACCTCTTTTCTTACACGTGTGCCTTTTCTCTTGCTGCTAAATTTGGTGGTGCTTATGAAGTCATAAATGTAGATATGAATAAAAATGTACTCAAAACTGGCATGCTAAATCACTCTCTGAACAACCTTGAGCCCAGAGGCGTTAGCTTCCTCTCTTACAACATCTTAAAATCTTTTTCTAGCCTTAAACGCAAGGGTCCTTATGACTTAATCATCATAGACCCACCGACTTTTCAAAGAGGGAGTTTCGAAGCGACAAAAGATTATGAAAAAATTATTAAAAAACTCCCTCAAATAGCAAGTGAGGATTGTATTTTACTTTCATGTTTAAACTCTCCGGAACTAGAAAGTGAGTTTATTTTAAACATGATAAAAGAGTGGGCGCCTAGCTTTGAGTTTGTTCAAAGACTAGACAATGTAAAAGAATTTGCAAGTGCAGATGAAAACACAAGTCTAAAAAATCTTGTATTTAAAAGAAATACTACAGAGAGCTAATTGTTTAAGTATTGGAACTAAGTAATATTTGAGTATAATCTTGTAATATCAAATCACATAGGTACTCAAAAATATGATCAACTACCAATCAATCAAACCACTTTTATTTAAACTAGAACCAGAAACTGCACATCACGTGGCAGCATGGATACTGCGTTTACCAAATCTATGCCAACTTCCATTTAACTTCTTTTTAGAATCACACTTCATAAATGACCCTGTTTTAAAGCAAGAAATCTTTGGTCGTGAGTTTTTAAACCCAGTTGGTTTAGGAGCTGGTTTTGATAAAAATGCGACTATGATTCGTGGTATGCAAATTTTAGGTTTTGGTTTTACCGAAATCGGAACCGTCACTCCAAAACCACAGGCTGGAAATCCTAAACCTAGAATGTTTCGACACATTGAGGAAGAGAGTATTCAAAACGCGATGGGCTTTAACAACGAAGGCTCGATTAAAGTCATCAAAAGGCTTAAAGAACGTTTCCCTTTTAGTACGCCCATCGGCATAAACATAGGAAAAAACAAACTTACATCTGAGAGTGACGCTATAAGCGATTACACAAACCTTATAAAATCTTTTGATGGTTTGGGTGATTACTTTGTTATAAATATCTCTTCTCCTAACACTCCAGGTCTTCGCGACTTGCAAAATGAAGAGTTTATTACAACGCTATTTAAAGAAGCCAAAGCACTCACAAAAATGCCAATTCTTTTAAAGATAGCGCCCGACATGGAAATAGCAGATGCTGTTACACTTACAAAGATGGCGGTTGCATCTGGAGCCGATGGAATCATCGCGACAAATACAACTATAGACTACTCTTTAGTTCCTAACCCCAAAGATATTGGTGGTTTAAGTGGAGCGGTTCTTAAAGAAAAAAGTTTTAAAATATTTGAAGCGATAGCAAAAGAACTTTACGGTAAAACTCTTCTTATTTCAGTAGGTGGCATTGACTCTGCCGAGGAAGCGTACAAACGTATTAAAGCGGGTGCTTCTCTTGTGCAAATATACAGTGGCCTTGTATTTCACGGTCCCGATATGATAATGAACATCAACAAAAAACTTATAGAACTCATAAAGCACGATGGTTACGACAACATCACACAAGCCATCGGTGCTGATAGAAAATTAAGCACTAAAGTGCAATGCAGCGAAGCACTAAATGCTGAGTCGTAAATGCGAAGAATTATTTTAACAACAATATTAACCTTAGGAACACTTATGGCATCATCTTTACCAAAATACGAAACGAAAACACTTAAAAATGGACTACAAATAGTAGTTATTCCCCTCAAAAATGAGACTAACGTAGTCAGTACTGACATTTTCTATAAAGTTGGTAGTCGAAATGAAGTAATGGGTAAAACTGGTATTGCTCATATGCTTGAGCACATGAACTTCAAGAGTACAAAAAATCTTCCTGCTGGGGAGTTTGACAAGCAAGTAAAAAGTATAGGTGGAGTAAACAATGCTTCTACTAGTTTCGACTATACACACTACTATATCAAGTCTTCTACTGACAACCTAAAAAAGTCCATAAACCTTTATTCTGAGCTTATGCAAAACCTAAAACTCAAAGATGAAGAGTTTCAACCTGAGAGAGATGTTGTTACAGAAGAGAGACGTTGGAGAACAGATAACAATCCACTTGGCTATTTATACTTTAGACTTTTTAATAACGCTTTCCTTTACCACCCATACCACTGGACACCTATTGGGTTCATGAATGACATAAAAACTTGGACAATTAACGATATAAAAGACTTTCATAAGACATACTACCAGCCAAACAATGCCATACTAATGGTAACAGGTGACGTAGATCCCAAAGAGGTCTTTAAGTCTGCTAAAAAAGCTTTTGGCGACATAAAAAACAATGGGAAAATTCCAAAAGTAAAATTTGTAGAGCCTGAACAAGATGGCGCTAAACGCATTATTGTGCATAAAGAGAGTGAAGTGGAGATGCTTGCTATAACTTTTCATATACCTGACTTTAAAGACCCAGACCAAGTTACACTCAGTGTTATTTCTGAGATTCTTTATTCAGGAAAAAGTTCAAGACTTTACAGAGAGCTTGTAGACAAAAAAAGTCTTGTAAATAGTGTGTATGCTTATAATATGGAAAATATTGATCCAGGTCTTTTTATATTTATGGCTACTTGTAACCCTGGCATAAAAGCTGAAGATGTTGAAAAAGAGATCATAGAACAGATAGAAATCATTAAAACAACTAAAGTAACAAAAGCTGAACTAGATAAGGTGAAAATAAATACAAAAGCGGACTTTATCTACTCTCTAGAGAGTTCAACAAGCGTTGCTAACCTTTATGGTTCATACTTAGTTCGTGGAGACATGGCACCGCTTATGAGTTATGAAGCAGATATTAAAAAAGTGACAGCGAAAAAAGTACAAGATATAGCAAATAAATATTTCAACTTTAATAAATCAACTACAATGATTTTAAAAAAAGGTGAGTAGGTTTTTTTAAACCTCTCTTCCACCCACTTCGCTCTATCCTCCTCCATTCCATTAAAAGATACTATTAAATATTTTTCGCTATAATCTCATACTTATTTATTAACAATTAAAGGCAAGATATGGACATAGTTACAG
>CAWUTM010000066.1:0-14209 GCA_963925755.1 uncultured Sulfurimonas sp.
GCTGAATCCTCCAATTCTTCTATAGCGGATAGATGTTTTTGAGATACAAAAATGGCTTTTGCCTCAGAATGCCTTATAATATGATGAACATCAGAGGTATGAAAGTCTGGAAGTATAGGAACTATTACGGCTCCAAAGTACGTAACGCTAAAATAGGCGACGGCCCAGTTTGGCGTATTTTCACTAAGCAGAGCTACTTTGTCACCTTTTTTTATGCCATGTGATTGAAGGAACGCTACCATGGTTGACACATTTTCACCCAAACTTTTATAAGTCATAGGTTCTTCTTCAAGCTTGGAAAGAGCGGCCTGTGAATCATATAGCTCTACGGAACGATTAAGTAGGCTATTTAATGTAAAGTTTTCTAAGTTCTCATAAGGGTAATTCATAGCTAATCTCTTCTTTTATAAGTAAGTTAATATTATTATACAATAACATGGTTATGATGTCATAATATAAGCTCATTTGGTATACTTACCCAATTAAAATATTAAGAGAGGGGAACTGATGCCTGGACGATTATGTATGTTTGATGATTTTTCTTTTAAACAAGACATTGCAAAGAAGTTTGGGGTATTTAGAGATACTATTGGTGTCTTAAATAAGCAATATAATATTGCTCCCACATTAAATATAGCGATATATACAAATGAGAAAGTCTATGAATACGCGCACTTTGGGCTGATATCCTCTTGGGCAAAAGAACGTTCCAGTATGCAAATTAACGCGCGAAGTGAAACGGTATATGAAAAGAGTAGTTTCAAGGAAGCCTATAAACAAAGAAGATGTCTCATTCCTCTCAATGGCTACTTTGAATGGAAAAAAGACGCCCTAAGCAAAAAAAGCAAACCTCATTTTATAGTGTCGATGACTGAAAATTATTTTGTATTTGCGGGTATTTATGAATCTTGGTATGACAACGCACTTGGAAAACCTATACTAACATGCGCGTTACTTACTACAGAACCCAATGAAAAAATATCAGCTCTTCATGACCGTATGCCCGTTATTCTCGAATCAGATGAATGGAAGTTGTGGCTTGATAATAAAAGTAGCTATGGTGAGCTAAACAGACTATTTATTCCACTATCCAGTGATAAAATAACCTACTTTAGAGTGAGTGAATATGTCAATAGTGTCAAAAATGACAGCATAATATGTATAGCCGAGGATCTAAAGACAGAACCAAGGCAAGGGACACTCTTCTAGCGATTTTCTTTAAGTAAACTTCAAGGTAGAATGGCAACTTTGTTATAAAGGGGCTATTTTGCTTCTAATTGATATAATTTTAGCGTAAGAATAATGCTTGCTAATTTAGTATTATTATACAGATAATTTAAAGGGCTAACCTTGAGCAGAAGAAACAAAAATGAACATGACAATCCAAACAGAGATACTGTAACCTTTACTGCAAAAGACTTTCTACCAACAACTCGCGAAGACATGGATGCGAGAGGGTGGGACTATTGTGATATCATTTTGGTGAGTGGCGACGCTTATATAGACTCTCCTTTTATCGGTGTAGCAATGGTTGGTCGAATGCTTGAGCGAATGGGCTACAAAGTAGGGATGATTGGTCAACCCGATATTAAAAGTGGTGATGACATTCTACGCTTAGGCGAACCAAGACTATACTGGGGTGTAAGTGGTGGAAGCGTTGATAGTATGGTGAGTAACTATACGGCAACTAAAAAGTTTAGAAACTCTGATGATTATACGCCAGGTGGAAAAAACGACAAACGTCCAGACAGAGCCATAAGTGTTTACTGTAATCTCATTCGTCAACATTTTAAAAACACTGTACCTCTAGTGCTTGGTGGTATAGAAGCAAGTCTAAGACGCGTTACTCATTATGACTATTGGTCTGACAAACTCAAAAAACCTATACTTTTTGACGCGAAAGCGGATGTTCTTATTTACGGAATGGGAGAAATGGCGCTAGAAGAACTTACTCGCGCTATGGATGAGAAACGCGACTATAGAGATGTACGTGGAATTTGCTACATTTCTAAAGAACCTAATCTAGATTTTCATCAAATGCCCTCACATCAAGACTGTTTAGATGACAAAGAGAAGTATATAGACCTCTTTGACCTCTTTTATGACAACAACGATCCAATTGCTGCAAATGGTTTATCTCAGGCTGTAGATACGAGGTTTCTTATTCAAAACCCACCTTGTCATCATCTTAATGAAGCCGCAATGGATGAAAACTCCAATCTTCCTTTTACCAGAGAATTACATCCCTACTATGCAAAAATGGGAAAGGTAAAATGTTTAGAGACTATTAAATTTTCTATCATGACTCACCATGGTTGTTGGGGCGAGTGTAACTTCTGTGCCATAGGCGTTCATCAAGGACGTACTATTCGCACAAGAAGTGAAGAAAATATTCTCGCTGAAGCAAATGATTTTAACAAGTATAAAGATTACAAAGGAATTATCTCCGATGTTGGTGGACCAACCGCTAACATGTACGGATACGAGTGTAATAAAAAAGAAAAACTTGGAACTTGTGATCATCAACGCTGTGTTGACGCGACTCACCTTTGCCAATCTATGAAACCTAATCACTCTAGAAATATAAACCTTTTAAGACAGGTGAGAGAAGTGCCTGGCGTTAGAAAAGCGTTTGTGGCATCGGGTGTTAGATATGACCTTATTACGGCAGATAAAGAACATGGTTATGATTATCTAAAAGAGATGGTTAAACATCATATATCAGGTCAGATGAAAGTGGCTCCTGAGCATACACAACAACATGTTTTAGAACTGATGGGAAAACCTGGAAAACAGACTCTTATAGACTTTAAAAAATTATATGACAAGCTCAATAAGGAAGAAGGAAAAGAGCAATTTCTTACTTACTATCTTATAGCAGCACATCCTGGTTGTGAAGAAAAAGATATGCATGAGTTAAAGCGTTTTACTAAGGAGGAACTACAAATGAACCCAGAACAAGCTCAGGTATTTACTCCAACACCGGGGACTTACTCTGCAGTAATGTACTATACGGAAATGGATCCAAAAACTCGAAGAAAAATATTTGTAGAAAAAGATACAAAACGTAAAGAAAAACAGAAGCAAATAGTTGTAAACAAAGAGCATTTTACTGCTAGTGGATTTGCTTCTTAACCAGTTGTCTTCAAAAATCCTGTGTCAGCATCGGACTAATTATTAAAATTGTATCATAAGTTTAAGTATTACTAATTATAAAATAGCTATAATTAATAATACTCCATTTGTTAAGGCAAAATATGAAACAAGTGAATCACATATATAATTCAAAAGATGAATTAACTCTATGGTTAAACTCTCATAAAGTTTCAGATTCAATTTTAATACAAATTTTTACTGGTAATCTTGACATAAAAATTATATCTGACATCACAAAAATAATCTTGCAAGAACTTCCGCAATCCACTATAGTTGGAACAACTACAAGCGGTGAAATATTAAATGGAAAGATGTGTGATAATAGTGTTCTTATATCAATGTCAATTTTTGAAGACACCACTCTACAAAGTATACATTATAAAAATGATGACTCTGAAATAATGGGACAAAATATCGCTAATGAAATTATTAATAAAGATACCAAGTGTCTTATTATATTTGCCGATGGACTTAAGTGCAATGGAGATGCGATACTTAGAGGTATAAATAGTAATTGCTCGAATGATGTTGTTGTTGCAGGAGGAATGTCTGGGGATAATGGATTTTTTTCAAAAACACATTGTATCCATGGCAGTGATATTTTCGAAGAAGGTGTCGTCGCTGTTAGCTTATCAAGTCCAAAACTAGAAGTTTTCCATACGTATAACTTAAGTTGGAAACCTATCGGTAAAAAAATGACAATTACTAAATCTGATGGAAATATACTTTATGAGGTGGATAATCAGCCAGTAAAAGATATCTACGCTAAATATTTAGGTGAAAATATTGTTAAACACATGCCAGCTTCAACGATGGAATTTCCGCTTATTATGCAAGAAGGAGGCATTGATATTGCGCGCTCGATGGTTTCTCTTTCTAATGGTGAGGGAATTATATACGCAGGTGAAGTTCCCGAAGGTAAAGAGGTAAGGTTTGGAATTGGTAGCCCAAGCATGCTTAATGAAAGTGCATATAAAAGCTATGATTTTGCAAGAAACAGTCCTATAGAAGGTCTGTTTCTTTACTCTTGTATTGCTCGAAAAGCCTTTCTTGGAAAAGTTCTTGAAGATGAGTTCTTTCCACTTTCCAAAATTGCGCCACTATCAGGATTTTTTACTTATGGGGAGTTTTATCATGGTTCTGACAGCAACAAACTTTTAAATGTTACGACCACAGTTTTAGGATTGTCTGAAACAACACAAATTGCAAATAATATTGATTTGAAAGAGCAAGAGTTTCAATATTCTAGTTTGACAATTAACGCTTTGACAAATTTAGTTGAAGTTACCATGAATGAGAATGAAGAATATTCAGCTGAGCTAGTTGAAATTAACAAATCTCTTAGACTTAGAGATAGTGCGCTAAACATGTCGGCTAATGGAGTGGTTATTACTGACATAGATGGTAAAATAGAGTGGGCTAACAAAGCTTATAGCGAGTTAACAGGATATTCTTTAGAAGAAGCGATAGGACGAAATCCTAAAGAGTTAGTAAATTCACATACACATGAGAATGAGTTTTTTGAGAATCTTTGGAATACAATACTGTCAAATAAGGTTTGGCGTGGCGAACTTACAAATCGCAATAAAAATGGTTCACTATATGATGAAGAGATGACGATTACTCCTATGGCAGATGAAAATGGTCACATAGAACATTTTGTGGCTATAAAGCAAAACATTACTGAACGAAAAAAAATGCAAGAACAAATAAGCCAGTATGCATTTTATGACACACTAACAAATCTTCCTAACCGTCGTTTGTTTTCTGACAGACTTTTACAAATAAAAGCTAATAGTAATCGTAGTAAAAAGTATGCTGCTTTGTTATTTTTAGATTTAGATAACTTTAAACCGCTAAATGACACATATGGGCATACTGTCGGAGACTTGTTATTGGTAGAAGTCGCGCATAGGCTTAACTCTGCAACAAGAAATAATGATACCATCTCGCGCTTTGGAGGAGATGAATTCGTAATTTTGTTAAGTGAGCTAAACGAAGATAGAGAAGAGTCTCTTAAAGAGTTAAAAGAGATAGCCCAAAAGATATTGCATACGCTCTCTCAAGCTTATTTTTTAACATATATCTCTAAAGACAATAAAGAAAAAACCGTTGAACACCACTGTACAGCAAGTATAGGGGTAACGCTGTTTATTGGTTACGAAGATACAGAAGATGAGATTTTAAAAAGAGCGGATGGTGCGATGTATATGGCAAAAGAAATGGGACGAAATAATATACAGTTTTCATAAGGTATGAGTTTATTTCTATCTTGACCTGTATTAGCCGATTGACACAGGTTTTTGAACGGTTCCTCTTAATCTTTTCGTATGGAAGTCGCAGTTAAAAAGATATACTCTTTTCCCGTAATTGTAACTCGAAATTTTTTTTGTTGTAGGTATTTTTTAGAAAATATAACATCTTTATAGAGAAGTCCCATCTCTGAAAAAGGGTAGTTTTTCACTCTAGCACCATAGACCATCTCTCCATCAATCCAGCGACAGTTTGGAAAACCTAATATCATTGCGCCATCCTTGTTAAGTTGGTTTTGGACTATGGACATCAAAAGCGAGTTAAACTCAAGGTTTGAACTTTGAAGTGTTCCTATACTGATGATGAGATCAAATTCACCAAGATTAAGAGATGCTAAGTCATTAATGTCATGTGTATAAAAAGATATGTTACTCTGACCGCTAAACTTCTCATTTGCTTTTTGTATGGCTGAAGAGCAGTAGTCTATGCCTATGAATTCTAAGTTCTTAGTCTCAGTTATTGAATTTACAATAGCTTCAAACTCATCACCACTATTAACTCCAAGGTTTAATATTCGAGTGCGTTTAGTTACGTTTACATTGTTGAGTGCTTGAAGATAATAGTGAATAAACGCAGGCTCTTCATTTTTATGAATATGAGAAAATATAGATTTTTCCCCGTACTTTTCTTCTTTATCATCGATGCTTTTATGAAAGCTTTCATCTTCATCTAGTTTTTGGAAACGCAAAAGCACAGTATGTTCTGAAGCTATCTCAGGAGTAAGCATTCTGGCTTTTAAAATTTGACTCAAATCTAACCATGATTTATAACCACGAGAGAGATACTCCGTATTGTTTACAGTGAGAGTGTTTCCAGTATAGATTGAAGCGCACAGATCAGGGTTTAAAACTTCAAAAATTAGGCTTTCTTGAGAATCAAGTTTGATGAAATCTTTTGTAAGGGTTTCAATTATTTCTATCATTGATTGGTTTGTAAACTTATGCATGTGCTAATTGTACTATTTTAATTCAAATGTGTTATACTAATCGCGCAAAGGATTTTATATATGAATCAAACTATGAGCTTTTATAAATTTATGCATAAACAGATTATGATCATAATTTGGTTAAATGTGGCGACAGCCCCTGGTTATTTGCTTATGGGTTATCTCTACACATCCATGGTTTATGAATTTATTTGGTTAGTACTCATGTTCATGCTTTCATTATATGGATACACTCTTCACAAACAATTCAATGTGAAAATGGCAATAAGTGAGAAGAAAGTCTGGTTAACAAAAGTTAGACACTTTATGTTTGTATACTCGATTTCTTGGGTTTTCATGTTCATTTATTATACTTCATTTGACAATTTATCAATGCACTATATTGCTATTGCTACGGAGATTGGAAGCGCTGTTGTAGCCGCAACACTCTTAGCGTCAGAAAAAAAGCTTGTAACTTTTACTGTTATTACTTTAATGACACCTCTCGTTGTATATTTTTTGATTGTGGGAGGCACTTATGCGTATATTCTTTCATTTTTCTCAGTAGTTTTAGCAGCAGTTATTATATACTCAGCAAGAAATACAAATGATTTTATAACAAAAAGTAGTTACCAAGCTTATCATGATCATTTAACAGATATAGGAAATAGAAGATACTTTTTAGAGGTACTTGATAGTACAGTACGAGAGAAAAATAATAATTTTGCATATTTATTTCTCATTGACCTTGATCACTTTAAAACTATTAATGACACTCTTGGTCATGATATTGGTGATAAGTTACTGGTTGAAGTGGCTAATAGAATGAAAATATTATCTAAAGAACACGGTAGTATTCTTTCAAGATTAGGTGGTGATGAGTTTTGTATACTAAGCACTCAATTTAATGATAAATTAGAATGTATGTATCAGGCGGAATTTTTTGCTAAAGAACTTCTGGATGCTATACGAAAAACCTACATACTTGATAGTCATTATCTTCATATAAGCGCTAGTATTGGTGTGAGTATAGTAGATGAAAAAGAAGTTGATGTTGCAGAGTTTTTAAAAGAAGCGGATATGGCAATGTATGAAGCTAAAAATGCTGGTAGAGATGGGGTCATCGTTTTTGATGAGTCATTATCTGCGGTTGTGCATAAAAAACTTGAAGTCGAAAGACTTTTACATTTTGCTCTAGATAAGAATGAAATAACACTGAATTATCAAGCTCAAGTAGATAAACAAAAGAAGATAATAGGTTGTGAAGTTCTTGTAAGATGGAACAGCAAAACATTAGGCAACATTGAACCTGACTTTTTTATTCCAATAGCTGAGGATACTGGATATATAATAGAACTAGGTACATATATACTTACAGAGTCGTTTAAATGTATACAAGAATGGAACAGTCAAAATTTAGATATTTATCAAGTGTCTATTAACATTAGTATTAGACAGCTTTTGCATCAGGATTTTGAATCGCTTGTTGAAGAACTACTTCATGAGTATATTGATGAAGATTCTGAAATACATATAGTTTTTGAAATCACAGAAACAGGAACGGCTAATGACTTAAAACAGCTTGTTCGAACTATAAACAAAGTGAAAGAATTTGGAATTATTTTTTCTATGGATGACTTTGGAACAGGTTACTCCTCTTTAAGTTATCTTCGTGAAATTCCTATTGATGAGCTAAAAATAGATAAATCTTTTATTTTTGGACTCAAAGATGAACAACAAGCTTTACTTGTTAAGACAATTATAGATATAGCTAAAAACCTTGAGTTAATAACAGTAGCGGAAGGTGTTGAAGAAGAGTACCAAAGAGAATTTCTTTTAGACCTTGACTGTGATTTATATCAAGGATACTTATTTCATAAGCCCCTTCCTAAAAATGAATTTGAAGCATTATTATTAGTTAGGTAGCTACTAGTAGTGCAATAATTGTTCCAACATTCATTTTTCTCTTCTTTATTACATTACTTTCAGTTTGATTACTCTACAATAAATAAAAATTAATTAGAAAAGTCAAACAATGAGAATAGATAAGTTTTTAAATTCAGTAAATATTACAAAAAGACGTTCTGTCGCACAGGATATGATTGCCAACAAGGTTGTGCTCATTAATGGTGTAGTCGTTAAAGCAAGTAAGAATGTAGAGATAGGCAGTATAGTTACTTTAAACTACCTTGAGACATCCAAAAACTATAAAGTTCTAAAACTTCCCACAGCTAAATCAACTCCAAAATCACTGCAAGATGAATACATAGAGGAAGTAAAATGACTTATGACATTGCAAAAGAGAAATTTACTTCACTTTTTAAGCATGAAATGAATGATACCCAAATGCGTGAGTTTTTATTATCTATGAAATTGGATAAAAACACTAGTGTAAACGCTATTGCAGCGGCAGCTGAAGTTATGAGAAGTTTTTGTATTCCTTTACCAATAAGCGAAGAGTCACGAGTAAACGCGATAGATATAGTGGGGACAGGTGGTGATAAAATAGGTTCATTTAACATCTCTTCAACAGTAGCTCTTTTAGTAGCTTCTTGTGGTGCAAGAGTAGCGAAGCATGGAAGTCGTTCAATTACTTCAAAGAGTGGAAGTGCTGATATGTTTGAAGCGCTGGGAGTAAGACTTAATCTGAGTATAGAGAAGAGTGCGCGACTTTTAGAAGAGACTGGTTTTACTTTTATATTTGCCCAGAATCATCATCCTGCCATGAAGTTTATTATGCCTATAAGAAAAAGTATACCTGAGAAAACTATCTTTAATATTTTAGGACCATTAACAAACCCAGCAAGCGTACAAAAATTTATGCTTGGTGTTTTTGATAAAGAATTTGTACCAAAGATGCTTGAAGCACTACAAATCAATGGCGCAACTTCAGCAATGGTTGTAAGTTCTAAAGAAGGGATGGATGAAATAAGTATTAGCGACATTACTTACGCATCTCGTTTACATAATGGAATTGTTCATGAGTTTGAAATAGACCCAGAGCAGTGCGGCATTAAAAAAATGCCAATTCAGTCAATAATGGGTGGAGATGCTTTAGCAAACGCAGAGATACTAAGAAAAATATTTGATGGTACTTCTACGGATGCGCAAAGAGATATAGTCCTTATAAACGCAGCAGCTGCTCTTATGGTCGATGGACTTGCTCGGGATATGACAGATGGTATGGATATGGCAAAAGAGGCTATAGCAAATTCTAGGGCTAAGAAAAAAATACGTCAGATTATAGAAGTGTCAAATAAGTTATGATGTACTATAAATTAAAATTAGATGATTTACAGCCAATACTCTCAGAGTTTGATGAGAAAATAACAAAGGGCGTAGTAATTCTCAAAGGTGACTTGGCTGCTGGGAAAACTACACTTGTCAAAGCTATTGTACAAAAGCTGGGTGGGAGTGATGAAGTGACTTCTCCTACATTTTCTCTGCAGCAACGCTATGGGAACAATATATACCATTATGACATGTATAACCATGGACTAGAACACTTTATCTCCTTAGGAATGTTAGAAGAGTTGGATAAAGATGGACTTCATTTTGTAGAGTGGGGTGATGATGCGCTTCTAAAAATATTAGCTGGAGCGGAGATTTCTACAGTGGTGATAGAAATAAGAAAAATATCTAATGATACAAGAGAATATGAGGTGAATTATGAGTACGCTTAAAGCAATAGGTTTACAAAAAAAGATAAAAAGCTTAGAAATTGTA
Organism: uncultured Sulfurimonas sp.; assembly: GCA_963925755.1. GTDB lineage: Bacteria > Campylobacterota > Campylobacteria > Campylobacterales > Sulfurimonadaceae > Sulfurimonas. The sequence goes on from CAWUTM010000066.1 coordinate 10,121, forward strand.
AAGAATATGAGTCTAGAACTTTCAAGTGGAGAAGTTGTTGGACTTCTTGGTCCAAACGGTGCCGGAAAAACTACTACTTTTTATATGATTTGTGGACTTGTCGAAGCAACGGCGGGAGAAGTTTTTTTTGATGATGAAAACATTTCAAGCATGCCGCTACACAAGCGTGCTATTAAGGGCATAGGTTATCTTCCTCAAGAAGCATCTATCTTTAAGGATTTAAGCGTTGAAGACAACCTACTAGTCGCTGCGGAAGTTGGTATAAAGGGTAAAAAAGCGCAAGAAGAGAGAATACTAGAACTTCTCGATATGTTTAACATTGAGCCTATTCGTTACCGTAAAGGTATTTCTCTTTCAGGTGGTGAGCGTCGACGTGTTGAAATAGCACGAGCCCTTGTAAATAAGCCTAAATTTCTACTACTTGATGAACCATTTGCGGGAGTAGACCCTATCGCTGTTATGGATATCCAAAAAGTAATAAAACAGTTGGTTTCATATGGCATTGGTGTTCTTATAACGGACCATAATGTTCGTGAAACATTAGATGTATGTGATAGAGCTTATGTTATCAAGGCAGGGGAGTTACTCGCCCAAGGCACAAGTAAAGAGATAGGACTCAATGAAGACGTTCGTACTCACTATCTCGGTGAAAACTTCAAGTTATAAGCATATAAATGGCAGCCTTAAGACAAACGCAATCGGTAGAAAATAAACATAAACTATCAAACACATTGCGTAATTGGCTGCCAATTTTACATTCGAGTCTTTCAGACTTAGGTGAGGCTATGGCTCCCTTTGTTGAGTCAAATCCCGTAGTAGAAGTCGAGTCTGGATATGAAGAAGACTTTGAATCTAAAATCCCTCGTAAAGTAATCTCAAGGGCGGTCTCAAACTCACGAACAGAACAGATAGAAGCTCTTACAATTCAAAAAAGAACCCTCTATGATGTTTTAGAAGAACAACTCCAAGCACCACTCTTTCCTACACCACTATCTCAAGAAATTGCAGAGTATATTGTGGCAAATTTTGATGAGTTTGGTTACTATGAAGGAAATACTCAAGAGTTCTGTGCAAAAAAAAATATGACAGAGGAAGCCTTTGAAAAAGTACGATTGCGTTTTGCTCATATTGATCCCGTTGGTATAGGCGCTTTAAATCTTGGGGAATCTTTTCTTTTTCAGCTAGACAATACAGAGATAAGCGATAAGGGTTACACTTTAGCCCTAGAAGTCATTGCTAACCTTCAAGAGATGCATAATTACTCTAAACGCGAGAATTTTAGTGAAGTGATGAAGGTAATCTCTAGTTTTAAAAATCCTCCAAACATAGAATATCAAGAGGAATCAGCACAGATAATTCCTGACTTAATGATATATTTCAGTGAAGATGGAAATATAGAAGTAAAACTAAATGACGCCTACTACCCAACCATAAATATAGATAAAAATTATGCAGTTGAACATGAGTTTATCACTCAGAAAATAAAAGAGGCTAAATCCCTTGTAGACGCATTAGACATGAGAAAGGCTACACTCTATAAAGTTGGCCTTATGATAGTAGAGTATCAGTATGAATTCTTCACGGGAGGAAGTGTTATGCCTCTGACACTCAAAACTTTAGCGGATGAATTTGGACATAATCCTTCGACCATTTCGCGTGCTATCGCTAACAAATACATAGCCTGTGATAGAGGAACATTCGCAATGAAAGAGTTCTTTACAACCGCTATCGATGAGGATGTGTCAAACGCGGCTATTAAAGAGTTTCTCGTTCGAATTATAAAAGAAGAGAGTAGGCTCAAACCGCTGAGTGATATGAAGCTACTTGATCTTATTCAAGTGAAATTCAAAGTAAAAATGGTCCGTCGAACCATCGCAAAGTACAGAAAACAGTTAAATATTGCAGGTTCGAGTGAGCGTAAAAAACTGTATCAACTAGGATTGTAAGTGCATATGAAAGAGAGACTGGACTCAGAAGTTTTAAAGCATAAAAGTAGTGATGCCGTTGATGAAAATAATCTTGATCCGATTATGGTTGCGCATAGATATAAAGACCCCACAATTTCTCTTATTTGTGCCCTGTTTTCTTATGGAAACGTTAAACAAATAGTAAAGTTTTTAAACTCTCTTGATTTCTCTCTTTTAAATGAAAGTGATGAAAAAATCAGGGAGTCTTTATCTCAACACTACTATCGATTTCAAAAAAGTGAAGATATTATAGCTTTATTTATAACACTAAAAAAATTAAATAAAGAGAGCACTTTAGAGACTGTTTTTAAAAGGGCTTATGATGAAAATAAGAGTGTGATAGATGGAGTAAACGCTTGTATCTTTAGGTTAAGAGAACTCTCCTCACACTCCTCTAAAGGGTATAACTTTTTACTGGGAAAAGTGACAAACAAAACAAAGGGTGCCGGTGCTTTAAAGCGCTGGATGATGTTTCTTCGATGGATGGTTAGAGAAGACAATATAGATATGGGTTTGTGGAATGGAATAAGCAAGGCGGATTTAATCATGCCTCTGGATACTCATACCTATAAAATAGGTCTTTCATGGGGATTACTTAAAAGAAAAACATATGATTTGGAAGCTGCGATAGAACTAACAAATTCTCTTAAAAAATTTGATAAAGAAGATCCATTAAAATATGATTTTGCCATTTATAGACTTGGTCAGGCAAAAGTAGTTTAAAATGCCTGAAGTTAGGGTATACTTATAGTATGCTGAATATGTACATTCTGAGGTAGTTTTTAATATGTTGAATGTAGATGAATACCAAGGTTTTTACTTTTGGGAACCTTTAGAAAATATATAAAAAGGAAAGAGAATATGGAGTGTGAATTTCCATCAGTAAACTCTAATAAAGAAGAAATTAAAGAAATTTTTTCTAATGTTAAGAGTATAGCTATCGTAGGTCTTTCTCCCGATGAGACAAAAGCGAGTCATAGAGTTGCAAAATATTTACAAGAAGCAGGCTATAAGATCATTCCTATTTACCCTAAGGAAGAGACTATCTTAGGAGAAAAAGTTTTTCGTTCTCTTAAAGAAGTAGACTGTAATGTGGATATGGTTGATATTTTTAGAAAATCAAAAGCTCTTGATGATATCGCCGAAGTTTGTATCGCGAGAGGTGACGTTAAAGTTTTTTGGGCACAAAAAGAGATCATAAATAATGTGGCGGCGCAAAAAGCTCAAGATGCAGGAATGAAAGTTGTGCAGAACCAATGTTCAATGGTAGAACATAAAAATTTATAGTTAGGTGAAATAGTTGATAAATTTAGAAAAAATATATGAAGCAGAAAAAAATATAAAGGGTGTTGTTGTTGAAACACCACTTTCTCATGCCCCTTACTTAAGTGAATTGCATGAGTGTGACGTCTATCTTAAAAAAGAGAACCTTCAAGTTACCGGCGCATTTAAGATTCGTGGCGCTTATAACAAAATAGCATCACTGAGTGATGCGCAAAGAGCTTGTGGCGTTGTAGCGGCAAGTGCTGGAAATCATGCTCAAGGAGTAGCTCTTAGTGCATCTAGGTTTGATATTAAAGCTACGATTGTTATGCCTGAATCTACACCTCTTACCAAAGTTGATGGTGTAAAATACTTTGGAGCGGAAGTTATTTTGCATGGAGCTAATTATGATGAGGCTTACGCCTACGCACTAGAGTATGGAGCTGCGAATTCTCTTACTTTTGTTCATCCATTTGAAGATGATGAAGTTATAGCAGGACAGGGTACTGTCGCATTAGAAATATTACAAAAGTATGATGACTTTGATACAATCATTGTGCCTATTGGTGGTGGTGGATTAATCGCTGGAATGGCAACAGCGATAAAAGCTCTTAATAAAAATATAGAAGTTATAGGCGTAAGCGCAAGTGGTGCTCCCGCGTTTAGAGAATCATTTGAAAAAAAATGTGCAATAGATAGCAAGAGTGTAAGAACCATAGCTGATGGAATTGCCGTACGTGATACTTCAAAAATAACACTTGAGTACGCTCTCCAAAATGTAGATAGGGTTATTAGCGTAGATGATGAAGAAATCGCAAGTGCCATACTGTTTCTTTTGGAGAAACAAAAACTTGTGGTA